>JAMCSM010000147.1 GCA_023380915.1 Actinomycetota bacterium
ATTATAATTTCTTAACTTCATAAAACTAAGGTTATTTCCTATATTTAGAGATTCGATTAAGCCTTCTTTTTTCCTATCAGCAGGTATATAAATAATTCCATTTTGACTAGCTTCTAGAGGATTTCTTACCTTTATTTTTTGCCCATTTAAAATAATTTCTCCACTTTTCAATTGAATCCCATAGACACTTCTTAAAAACTCAGAACTACCAGAACCTTGTAGCCCCATTACACCCAATATTTCGCCTTTTTTTAACGTCATTGAGATATTTTTTAACTTTTTTGTGCAAAGATTATTTACTTTAAAAATTGTTTCTTCAGTTTTTATTTCATTTAAAGTCTCCTTTGTTATTTTCCTTCCAATCATGAATCTAACGATCTCATCTTTAGTTAATTCTTTTTTTAACCTGGTAATTATATGTTTGCCGTCCCTTAGAACTGTAATACTATCAGAAATTTTAACAACATCCTCAATAATGTGTGATATTAGAATAATTGTCATTCCATTTTTCTTAAAATTTCTAATCAATTTAAACAAATTTTCTGCTTCGTTATCTGATAAGGCTGAAGTTGGCTCATCTAAAATTAATAATCTTGGCTTTGTAACCAATGATTTAGCAATTTCTACTAATTGCTTATCTGCAACATATAGATTTCCAACAACCTCATTAACATTTAATCTCTCGATACCGATATTTTTTAAATGCTTTTCACACTCTTTCCCTTTACGATCTTTAATTGTTAACCCCAGCTTATTGTAAAACTTATTAAAAGATCTTCCTAAAAATATATTTTCCGCAACTGTTAAATTCTGGCATAAAGAAAATTCTTGAAAAACACAAGATATTTTATCTTGCAAGCTTTCATGAATATTTTTATAATTTATCTCTTTAGAGTTATATATAATTCTACCGCTATCCTTATTTAATAAACCAATTATTATCTTTGTAAGAGTAGATTTACCTGCGCCATTCTCTCCAACTATTGAATGTATCTCTGTTTCTTTTATATTAAAAGTAACATTATCTAAAGCCAGAACACCTGGAAAAGATTTAGATAAATTTATTATTTCTATAATATTTCTATTAATAGATATATTGTAATCCAAAATTTTCCTCCTATACTTTTCTATATATAGTGGGACTCTTATTAAAAGAATCCCACTATATATTCTACGAGCTAAGACAACTTATCTGCAAATTCAACATTTTCTATAGTTACGACTGGGGCTCCTGTATCAACTAATCTCGGTGATTGCTTACCTTTAGCAACATATTCATACGCTAATATTGTTGGCATAAAACCTTGCATATATGTATTTTGTCCTACTAAAAACTGCATTGCATCTTCTTTAATATATTCTTTTGCTTGATCTGTTATATCAAAACCTCCAACTACTACCTTGCCCTGCATGCTGCTATCATGTATATATTTTCCAATATATTCTGAATAAGCATCCATTCCAAAAGCTCCCTTTAAATCAGGATATTTCTGGAATACATCAGTAATAACATTATAAGCTTCGTTTTGATCCCAGGAAGTAATGAAAACATCTATTACTTCAATACTTGGATCAGCATCAAGTATTTGCCTTGTTCCCTGAAGTCTTAACTCCAAAGCATAATTACCTGCTTCGCCTACAAATAATGCAACTTTATACTTTTTCTCATTAGGAAATTTTTCTTTTAGCAGTTTAATTCCTTGCTCTGCAAAAGAATTACCAGCTGAAATAAATTCCTGCCCAACATAGGCAAATCTCTTTGTATCCGGGTTATCGATATTAAATGTATAAACCGGAATTCCCTGGTCTACAGCCTTATTGATAATTTCATCATATGCATCTGGATTATTTGTAGTAGTCATTAATGCATCAGGCTTCTTATCAACTGATATTTCAAGAATATTTTTTTGCGCATCTACATCACCAACAGTATCAGGACCTGTAAATTCAATTTCTACATTTCCAACTAAAGCTGCTGCATCTTTGGCTGCACCATACATAGTTTGAAATACATTGATGTTTGGAGCATGAGTCACATATATAAACTTTAATATTTTTTCAGCAACAACACCTTCAGTACTTCCTTCTACTGCAGTTGTTTCTGCTGCTGTTGTTGCGGCTACTGTTGTTTCAGCTACTGTTGTTTCAGCAGTTGTGGTGGTCTTGCAACCTGTTCCTGCCAGAGCCAGAGTCACTACAGCTATTACAGCTATTAGTATAATTAAAAACTTTTTCATTTATTCACCTTTTTACTTTAAATAATATTAAATAATAATAAGTTAAGTGCTACAATTATGTTGCTAGTGTAATGCGTCATAAATAACTTGACATATAATGTGGGTATTATATAATGTTTATCATGAGAACAACGGAAACAATTATATTATCTTCTGAGGAATTACACTAGCATTATTTTCTTTCAAACTATCACCTCCTCCATTTATGATCTTAATAACTCTCATAAAACCTCACCTCCTTAACCTACTTAATTAAACCTGTTGTTTATTTCTTGCGATTAACGAATTAAATGCAACAGCCACAATTATTATGCCGCCAATAAATAAAGCATGCCAATATGATTTCACTCCTAACATTATTAGACCATTTCTTAATATTCCAATGATTGCAGCTCCTAAGAATGTCCCTAAAATTGTACCAGTACCACCATATAGACTAGTACCCCCAACTATTACTGCAGCTATAACGTCCAGCTCACGCCCTGCACCAGACTCTGGGCTTGCTGACACAACATGAGAAAATCCGATTGTTCCAGTTAATGCAACTAGCACTGTTGATATGACAAAAGCATTAATCTTTATTTTATCAGTGTTTACACCAGATAGTTTTGCTGCTACCTTGTTGCCACCTGTCGCAAATAAATTATATCCAAATATAGATCTATTAAGGATTAAGTAACTAATTAATAGGACAAAAATCATTATTATAATTTCTGTAGGGAATATACCAATATGTCCTGAAAACACTTTGAAGAAAAAAGTATTTTCTTCAAAACCAGAAATAACCCAGGACTTGGTAATAATTAGTGTAAAAGTTTTAAAAATATTATACATACCTAAAGTTACAATAAATGAAGGTATCTTAATTTTTGTAGTTAACGTGCCATTTATGAATCCTACTATTGCTCCTATAATTAAAATAACTAATAAAGATGCCCAATTATTCAGCCCCAGTTTTATTAATTTCGCTAATACAGCCGCAGAAAGCCCAAAAAAAGTACCAACAGAAAGATCAATCTCCGCTGCTATAATAATCATTGTCATACCACATGCCATTATGGTATATTGTGAGATTTGTTGCATAATATTTATAATATTCTTTAGAGTAAGAAAGTCAGTAGCAGCTACTGAAAAAAAAGAAAATATTAAAATAAGAGCAAGAAAAATACCCCATTCTCTTGCTCTAAAAAAATTTAGAAATCTTCTTAGTATTAATTTTCTATTATATTGCTTTTTGTCTACCAATAAGTTATTGTTCATGATAGATCCTTTTTTTAAAAAATTAATTAATAATTTTTATAAAACTTTTGTATAAAAAATTACATTTTTTAATTCATTTCTAAAATATTTATAATTTTCCCATGAAACATTCGGTGGTACAAGATGATCGCAAAACGGTATATAACCATCTTTTTTAATTAATTGCTTAATTATTTCAAGCTCTTTATTTATAGAAATTTTTCCTTCAAAAAGTGTATTTTTATTAAATCCTCCCAGCATCTTTAATTCCGGGTATTTATTTCTTATTTCCAAAATATCATTTCCAGCTTGTCTTTCAAAAGGGTACATTGTATTTACTCCAGCCTCTAAAAATAAGGGTATCAGCTCATTAACATTTCCATCAGTATCAACTAAAAAATTTTTCATATTTCTTGATTTGAGAAAGTCAATTATTCTTTTGTAATACGGGGTTAAAAATTTTCTAAACATAACCGGGCTTATTAGTGAACCCTGTTTTCCTGACATATCTTCCCAGAAACAAACAATATCAAAATCAATTTCCTGAATTAACTCTTCTGCTATCGAAATCCATAATTCACACAAATGACTTGCAATATCTTTTATTAATTTTGGATCATCATAATATAGTAAAAATAAATTCTCTTCTCCGATCAGAAATCTAATCGAACCAAAAAAGCCAATCGGATCACTAAATAATCCCAATGGAAAAGTTCTATTCTTAATTCTTTTTAGAAAGCTCTCTTTGTCTCCTATAAATCTCCTTTCGATATTATCTAAACTAAATCTCTCTTCTTTTATGCATTCCCAATCTTTTCTTGATTTTACCGGCCATTCTAAGTACATCGGCATACTAGATTCATCTTTTATTATTTTAATTCTTTTACCGTGTTGGTCATATAATTCAATGTGATCTTCGTCTTCAGTAATTACTTTCTTTTCAAACATTGGAAATATCCAATAATTATATGGGACTAGTTCAATACCTTCATCAAATTTGAAATAATAGCTAATGTCAAAATCCCTAACTAAGCTCTCATCATAACTAGGTTCAGGCCAATGTAACCCTGGACCAAATACTGTTTCTCCATATTTCACTTCTTTAGGGAGTCCTTTTATTTTTGGTAACCCTTCGCTGTACCATTTATTGATAGTTCCACCCCAATATCCAAACTCCCAGTTAAGTGTTCTTTCTGCAGACTCAAAACTCATAATCTTTTGGAAAATTTCTCTTGTAGTTGTCACAACAAATATCCTCTATTTATGTAAAAAATTACATTTTGTAAAACAATAAATTACATTGTATTAGTAAAAAATTTTTTTGTCAAGTGGAAGAATACTTATTATGTTTGTTAAAAAATAATAAATTATATAAAATTGTGATTATAAATTTATTAACATACCAATAGGACTCACAAAATTATTAATACACAACATCAAGAAAGAAGGGAATAAAAATGGACGTTAAATTGCTCTACCAGCCATCGTATACAATGGCTAATGTAATACTTGCTGCAAACGAAGAAATTCGCGCTGAATCAGGAGCGATGGTTTCAATGGGAGACGGTGTATCAATCGAAACAAAAATGCAGGGTGGTTTCTTTAAGGCTCTTGGGCGATCTGTGCTTGGGGGAGAATCATTTTTCATGAATACTTTTAAAGCTTCGGCTAACGGTGGAGAGATAAACTTGGCGCCGCCTCTTCCGGGAGACATGTTTGTTGTAAATCTTGAAAAATCTATGCTTGTTCAGTCAGGATCTTATGTTGCCTGTGAGCATACAGTTGAAATTGATACAAAATGGGGTGGAGCAAAAACTTTCTTTGCATCTGAGGGATTAATTTTGCTGCGTGCTTCAGGCTCTGGTAAGCTATTGCTTTCAAGTTTTGGAGCAATACACGAAGTTATATTAGGAGCAGGTGAGAAATCTGTAGTTGATACCGGTCACTTTGTAGCATTTGATGAAGGTATAGGATTTAGCATTCGCAGAGTCGGTGGTCTAAAATCAACATTCTTCAGTGGTGAAGGCCTGGTTGTAGATGTTACCGGTCCAGGCAGAATTCTGATTCAGTCAAGATCAACAGACTCATTCCTTGGCTGGCTGATACCAAAATTACCGAAGAATCATTCTTAAAAATATATACTTGCTAAAGAATTAAGAATTATAAAACCAAATAAAAATCTAAAACCATAAAGAGATAATGGAGATTATGCAGACAGGTGTTTATATTGGAGTAATTTATATTGGAATAATAATCGCATGCTATCTGATCGGCGCAATTCCTTTCTGCTATATAATAGGACAACTTGCAGGCGGGAAAAAACTCACTGAGATTGGCGATAAAAACCCCGGGGGATGGAATCTTATTTTTAATGTTTCAAAATTCTGGGGAATTATAGGTACCATGCTTGATGTCGCAAAGGGCTATTTTTCATTTTTTCTCGTTATTAGATTTACTGAAAATTGGATTGTTTGCATGCTTGCGGGATGTGCATGTGTTTTAGGCCATAATTATTCTCCTTATCTCAAGTTTTCAGGAGGGAAAGGTCTTGCTGCAATGCTTGGGTTTCTGCTTGCTGTTCAGCCTTTAACAGTCCCGTCATTTGCAATAGGGATATTGTTCGGATTGTATGTACTAAGAAATATGATCTGGGGAGTCATCCTTGGAATTGCCACTGCATCAATTTTCCTTGGAATTTATTACCAGCTGGCTTATTATCAGGATCCCTTGATTTATATTGCACTGGCTATAATCTTAATTTTAATATTGGTTCCCAAACAGATAAACAGATCGATTAAACTATCCAAGAATTTTCAATTCCGGAAAGAGGCAAAGGTAAAGGATCTTTTCACACCTAAAATCAGATAAGGAAATCACAGAATAATGCAAATTTTTGATAATTTTGTTTTAAGATTATGCTTATGAATTCTTTTTATCTTCAACCTTTCTGATGAAATCATCCCAGTAAATTATATATCTGGTATGGGTTCCTTCTCCGATTTTCTCCTTTTCATCATAAGCTTCTACTTTGAATTTCAATTTAAGCCCGTCTATTTCCAGAAGCTCTGATTTTGCAACAACTTCCATCCCCACAGGCGTAGCAGCAATATGTTTTATTTCAACTTTGGTTCCGACTGTTGCGTATCCCTTTGGCAGGCAGCTATCAACTGCATTAATTGAAGCTTTCTCCATAAGTCCAATCATGGCTGGTGTTGCAAATACACTGACAGATCCACTGCCGTATTTGATAGCAGTATTCTCATAAATGACTTTTGCCCTGGCTTCACCAAGCATTCCTATTTTTAAGTTAAAATCATTCATATTTAGCCCTTCTTCTGCTTAAATAATTAAAATAATAAGATTAAAAAATAGTAAAACATAGGTGATTTTAATCTTTTTATTTTATATTGTCTAATAAGCATAGAGCTTACCATATGGGCGATGGGAGTGAGGTGTCAGTTTTATAAATTCCCCTAAATCAACATTGCTGATTTCGCTATTGCTGAATTTAAAATATTCGCAAAATTTTAAAATATATCTCTTTAAAATTTCCCTGTCTGCAGTGTTAATTGATGACTTATTGACTTCCCTTCCAAGCTTATAATCTTCCACTGCTCCTCTTATGTAGATCGTTCCGCCATGCATTCCTGTTCCAACGTAATCACCGACTATGGACTGACGGGCGTTAATTTGATTATTCTTATTGTTTGCTTCATTCATGCCCAGAACTATTATGATTCCGCCAGCCATATATTCTCCAAGAAAGTTCCCGGTTTTTCCTCCAATGATTATTGCAGGCACTTTCTCGAGGTAAGATTTCATGTGAATTCCGCTCCTGTAACCTACGTTTCCTTTAATATAAATCTGGCCGCCCCTCATTGAATACCCTAATATGTCACCGCAATCGCCGTGTATTATTATCTCACCGGAATTCATTGTATTGCCAACGCCATCCTGACAATTTCCAAAAATCTCAATTTCAGGTCCATCCATAAATGCAGCAAGATCATTGCCTGGAGTACCGCAAATTTTAATTTTAACTTTTGCCTTAATTCCATCCCCGATATATCGCTGACCAAGTATATTTTTTAACTCAATGATTGGAATTTGGCTGCTGCATCCATCGCCGGCAAGAAATTCTCTTACTTTTAAGTTTAATTCTCTGTAATTTAATCCGTTCGAATCTATCGTAAGGATCTTAGTATTGGGCAAACTTTTATATGAAGTTTTAATCACAGCCATTTTTACACCTCGATTCCTTCACCTGTCACCAGATGTTTCCTGTAGTCAGCAGGCAACTGTATTATTCCGAAGTCTTCCCTGGCAATATTTACGGCAACACTGGAAATATCAATTTCATTGCTTATGAGTCCGGAATAAATTCCGGCCCTTTCTATGTTGCCAACAAGAATAATCCCCACAATCTTGTCATCTTTTATCGTGACTTTCCTGTAAATGCCTCTCTCAGGATTAAACTGGCTAAAAACTTTTACACCTTCATTTTCTTTATCATCAAGGTTGTTGAGTCCTACAGATATCGACGGAATTCCAAGAATTTCAATAGAATTCATAAAAAATCCTCCCTGGTATTTTACTTTCTCTCCCGACATGTTCATTCCGGCAATTCCACCCTGTCTTATTGCAAGCGGCCATATTGCAATGTTTTTTTGCTCATTTGAAAGCCTGTCAAGGCTGATGGCAACATCTCCGGCAGCGTAAATATTATCAATTGAAGTTTTTAAATAATCATCCACCATGATTCCATTATTTAACTTTATTGATTGATTTTGGATAAATTCAACATTAGGCTTTACACCAATAGCCATCACAAGAAGATTAGTCTCAAGTTTTTTTCCGTTTTTCATTACTATGCCTGAAAGCTTGGCCCCCGTAACAATAATTTCATCAACGGTAGTATTTGTAAAAATACTGCCACCATTTTCTACAATCCTGTTTTCAATTATTTCAGAAGCATTCTTATCAAAGGAAGCAGCAAGCACCCTGTCCGAAAGCTCTATGATGCTAATCTGCAGCCCTAACTCCAGCATGGCTTCTGCGGTCTTAAGGCCTATCAAACCTCCTCCGAGGATACTGGAGGATTTTAAATTGTTTTCCTCAATATATTTTTTTAGTTTTATGGCATCTTCAAGAGTAGTAAGAGTAAAAACACCCTCGATGTCAGAATAATTTTCTCCTGTCAGCAGCCTCTGTCCTTTCAAATTATGGCCTTTTCTTACTACCCTCTTACCTCCTGCAACCAGTTTATTCTGGCCAACCAGTTTATTCTGGTCTTCGACTACCCGTATTTTAGGGATTATGGGCTTTCCGCCGCTGGAAATTAAAAGTTTTCTATAACTTATCTGATTACCATCAGATAAGCCTGCAAGCATTCTCTTTTCATCCAGACAGTCAACTCTTGAACCTAAAATAAGCTTAAAATTATTATCCTTATAAAAGCTTTCGCTCTTGAAATAAATCTTTTCCAGACTCACTTTGCCTGCAAGGTAATATGTGATAAGTGGTTTATGCATAAGAATTTGCTTTTGGATCCCCTGGGTATAAATAAGATTATTACCATGGTATTTACCCCAGTTAATAATGCATTTGCCAAAAAGGATGAATTAAAATAAAAAAACGGTTATTCTGGATAAAAATTAAGCAGAATCATTTTTAGGTAATACATTTATGTGAAATTTATGATTATACCAGTCTGTTTCAGGCAAGGCTTTATATTAGAAATTAGAAATTTAATATTTTTTCTAAAAGTCTGTATATTCACAATCTATATAATCATTTTGTGCATAATCATCAAATGAGTCTGCAACTGATAGTCTTTTAGGTGGAGGTCTGTCTCTTTTAAACTCATATATGCCAAGATAGTCAAGTATTTTCTTTATCACTTTAACCGAGATGAAAACATCAGTTATGCTCGGTGAAAGTAAAGCCGGGCATTTTGCATACATAGGTGACAGTATCCTGGGCAAGGTAAACCTGGGGGCAGGCACAAAACTTGCAAACTTAAAAATAATGGAATCAAAAATAGTTGTAAATATTGCCGGTAAGAAATATGAAACCGGTCTGCGCAAGTTTGGTGCAATTTGTGCAGACGGTGTGGAAACCGGATGCAACAGTGTCACTACTCCCGGCAGTCTCCTTGGCAGGAACGTGCTTCTTTACCCCAATGCAACCGGAAGAGGATACTACCCGCCAAACACAATTATTAAGTTGAAGCAGAATCAAGAAACCGAAGACAGGAAATAAAATATGGAAAAATTATTAGGAACAGATGGAGTAAGAGGAATAGCGAACAAATATCCGATGACATCCGGGATGGCGATGCAAATCGGACAGGCAGTAGCCTACATATTAAAAAAAGAGGGGCATCGGCCAAGAATAGTTATCGGAAAAGATACCAGACTTTCAGGATATATGCTTGAGAACGCCCTGGTTGCAGGTATAACTTCAATGGGAGCGGATGCAGTAATTATAGGACCGATCCCAACTCCAGGAATTGCATTCTTAACAACAAACCTGGACGCGGATGCGGGAATAATGATTTCTGCCTCCCATAATCCGTTTGAAGACAATGGCATCAAGATATTTTCAAAAACAGGGTTTAAGCTGACAGATGAACAGGAGCTTCAGATTGAAGAACTCATATTTTCAAAAAAGATTTCTGAAAAACTCGCTCCCCCGGAAGAGCTTGGAAGAGCTTCCCGGGAGGATAATGCTCTTGGCCGCTATATAGTATTTTTGAAACAAACATTTCCCCGAAACCTTAACCTGGAAAGTATGAAAATCGTCCTTGATTGTGCGAACGGTGCTACCTATAAAGTTGCACCTTTATTATTTAAGGAAATGAGAGCAAATGTTACCAGCCTGAATGTAAATCCCGATGGGATGAATATAAACTTAAATTGCGGAGCACTTCATCCTGAGGCCCTAGCAAAAAAAGTACTGGAAACAAAAGCAGATATTGGCCTGGCTTTCGACGGTGATGGTGACAGACTTATCGTTGTTGATGAGAAGGGAACCATTGTGAGCGGTGACCAGATATTGGTAATCTGTACCAAAAATCTAAAGACAGAGAACAGGCTGAAAAATAATATCCTTATTACAACAGTTATGAGTAATATTGGGCTTTCTATAGCACTTAAAAAAATGGGGATAGAACATGTAAAATCCAGGATCGGGGACAGATATGTGCTTGAAGAAATGCAAAAAAAAGATGCAATAATAGGTAGAGAGGATTCGGGGCATATAATTTTTCTGGATCACCATACAAATGGTGATGGCATATTATCCGCACTGCAGCTTCTGGCAGTCATAAAAAAGGAAAACAAGCCAGTTTCAGAACTTTCGAAAGTAATGGAAGTCTTCCCTCAGGTTTTAATAAATGTCAATGTTAAAAGCCAACCCCCGCTCGAGGAACAGCCTGAAATTATAAATGCAATAAAGGGAGTGGAAAAAGAGCTTGGAGATAAGGGCCGGGTACTTGTCCGGTATTCCGGCACCCAGTCCTTGTGCCGTGTAATGGTGGAAGGTCCGACTCAGAAAGAAACAGAAAAATTTGCCGAAAAAATAGCTGAAGTCATAAAAAAGAAACTGAGCTGAATACAAATAGCTATTTTTATTCTTAATATTATTTACTTCTTTTATTGTTCTAATTATATTTAAAAATAATAAAATAAAGGCTCGTCAGCTGGCACTAACTTAGTTTATTAGTGTCCAAATGATAGGGTTCATATCAACCCACACCATTGATTTGTATATTAATTTACTCAAATAAAGATGACCCAAAAATTAAAATATCGGTGCCATTCTCAATGGCTAAGTATTCTGTTTTGCTATCGATCCCACCATCAACAGAAACTGTAATTTCAAGATCATTTTCTTCTATAATTCTTTTTATATTTTTTATTTTTTTAAGAGATTTTTCATTAAATTTTTGATTACCAAACCCTGGATATACACTCATCACAACAATATTATCAATTAAACTCATATATCTTTTAATAACGTCAATTTCCAATTCAGGGTCTATGGCTACAGAAGCTAAAGCATTTTTAGTTCTTATATATCTTAATTCTCTTTCAAGATTGCAAGTTTGGGGATGAACAGTAATGATTTGACATCCGGAATCTATAAACATATCGATATATTCTCCAGGATTTTCTATCTCTAGGTGTGCCTGGAAAGGAAGTTTTGTTAATTTTCTTAAGGATTTTATTATGGTAGCATTAAAAGCAAAATTTTTTACAAAATGACCATCCATTATATCAAAATGAAACCCTGTAAAACCTCTTTGTTCAAGATCCCTAATAATTTTTTTGTAATCTGATGCATCTGCTGATAATAAAGATGCATATTTTTTTACCATCTTTAATCTCTATCTATTTATTTTTAATAAAATCATAGATTTTCAGTTGCCAGTTTTATAGCACCTTCAACAGGCTTCTTCTCAAGATGAATAAAACTTATCTTTGGTAGTTTTTTAGATAGTATTTCAACAATAATATCTTTAAAATATTTCTTACATTTAAAAAGACCCCCGCTCAAGACCAAATCAAA
>JAMCSM010000148.1 GCA_023380915.1 Actinomycetota bacterium
AAATGTTATCACAAATACCGCTTTCATATTTATGGATTTTATTTCCATGATTATAAGTATCAGGACTGATAATTTTATAAACCTTCAAAATTGCTATTACTGAATCTTAACTTTTTTTAAATATTATTATTGTTATTACAAAGTAATACTATTTATTTTTTCAGTTCTTTTTCAACTTCTTTTTTACCAGCCTCAAGTTCGGAAGCCTGCTGGTTATCAAGCCTTAAAAGAAGAGCCTGGAATTCGCCCACATGTGTCTTTTCTTCCTTAGCAATGTCAAGGATGACTCTTTTGACATCTTTATTTTGCGTATATCCGGCCATCTGTTCATATAAATTTATAGCATCCAGTTCGGCCATCATCCCGAGCCTTAATATTTCCTTGTCTATAAACTCTTTATTTACCTTTGCCAGTTCAAGCGGTATTTGTGATAACATTTTATTTTCCTTTCCTTATTGGTCGGGATGGAGGGATTTGAACCCTCGACCTCAGCGTCCCGAACGCTGCGCGCTAGCCAAGCTGCGCTACATCCCGAAAATTACTGGATATTTTCATAATTAACAAGGTATATAATACCAGAAAGTTTCTTATTTTATATAATCAGCTGGCAATAAAATAAAAAATTATTGGAAAATTTAAGAACTAATGTTATTCAAAGTTGAAATAATATGTTTAACATCATTAAAATTACTTATCTTGAAAAAATCAGACTTTATTTTACTGATACCTCTGGTACCTTTAAATATCCAGATTAAATATTTTCTAAATTCTTTTACAGCTTTTGCTTCATCTTTAAAATAAATTAAAAATTTTAAATATAAAATTGCAAAATTTTGTTTCCAATTTATATCAGGGCAGTAATCATTACTTTTTAATTTAAGTCTGTCAAGAGATTGGTTTAAAAATTCATGTGTGCCCACGTACTTGGAACCAATTCCGTTTTTTACTATTTGAAAATCTCTGTTTAAGTTCAATAACAATGAAACCAGCGTATCCAGAAATATCCACATACTTCCTTTTGATGCCCGCCCCAGCATCAATGCATCGCACTTTGTATAATTTAACACTCTAATTGCTTTTTCGGGAGAATCTATATCCCCGCTGACAATGACAGGAATTTTTACCTTTTCTTTTACCTGTCTGATTACATCATAATTAACTTCACCGGAAAAACCCTGCCTTACTGTTCTTCCATGAATAGTAATAGCGCTAATGCCATTGCTCTCTGCAATTTCTGCAATCTTACAAACATTTATATTATTTTTATCCCAGCCAATCCTTACCTTAATGGTTACCGGTTTTTTTACTGCCCGGGTTATCTTTGAAATTATTGATTTAATTTTTTCTTCATCCTGCAGTAGAAAACCGCCGCTCTTAGATTTTAAAACCTTTGCCACCGGACATCCCATATTGATGTCTATAATATCAGCTTTTGGCTCAATTATTTTTGCTGCTTCTGAAATAATGATTGGATCAGAACCAAAAATCTGTATTGCGCAGGGCTTTTCATAATCCGTTATTTCTGCAAGATCCAGGCTGTTTTTATGTTTAAAATAAATTCCATAGCTTGTAATCATTTCAGAAAAGGTTAATGCAGCTCCAAAAGCTCTTGCAATTATCCTGTACGTATTGTCACTTATCCCCGCAAGTGGTGCAGAAACCAAAGGATTTTTAATCAAAACATTTCCAATTTTAAATGAATGATGAATTGGAGATTCAACCGCAGTCACCTTTAAAAAAGGAATTCTGCATAAACATTCTTTAAGATAACCAGCTTTCATCTTAACTAATTCAGGTATGAGGTCAGCTAAATTAAAATCAGACATTTACTTTTGTTTCATTAACTTTAGTTATATTTTTACCGCTTTTAACAAAATGATTGAATCTCTCAAGCCATTCCGGGTAACTTGCAGGATTTGATTCCAGAAACTCCATTAATTTTATAATCCTGTCAAGTGTATTTTTACTTATATGATGCTCCATACCACATGCATCTTTCTCGGAAATATGATTATCCATTCCAAGAAACTGGCTTAAGAACTTATAAATTTCTTTATGTTTTTTATAAATCAATTTTGCCGCATCAGCACCACTTTTCGTAAGATTAAGATAGCCATATTTTTCATGAACAATAAGTTCTCTTTCCTGTAATTTTGAAATTGCATCCACAACCGAAGGCATCTTTACATTCAGAAAACTTGCTATTTCCTTAACTCTTACAACTTTATTTTTTGACCCTATCAGATAAACTGCCTCAAGATAATCTTCCAGACTGTCACTCAAGGATATCATTAACACCACCCCGCTTATTTTTTTTCTTGCCTTTCCCGGAGGATTCTTTTTTTAATATCACATAAATAGAATCTGCAATTTCACTGTCAACCGCTACCTGGGTAAAGCCGACTTGAAAAACATATGATGGGAATCTATGCAAAAGAGTAATTTCCCTGCCGGGCAATACTCCCATAACCATCATCTTTTGCAATTTCTTGTCATCCAGGGTATGCAAGTATACAACTTTTCCCCTTTGACCTTGTGCTAATGCTGAAAGAGGTTTTATACTTGATTCTACCAGCCATTTGGATTGAATGCAGCATTTGCCCTGAGGTATGGGTTTTCCATGCGGACAAATCTTAGGATGTCCCAGCAAAATACATATGTTTTCCTCTACTTCTTCATTAAGAATATGTTCAAATTGACAGGATGGACTGTGTACAGACTCCTTTTTTAATTGAAGCACATCAACCAGGAGCCTTTCAGCGAGCCTATGTCGCCGTACAATGCTCTGGCCATACTCCTTCCCTTTGTCCAGCAATTTTATTTTATTGTCTTCAGTTGAAATATAACCAATTTTAGAAAGATCATCTAATGCTGAAGTTTCAATTTCAATGTTAGCCAGTTCATCTAAATTTGAGAAGGCTTTCTTCTTTTCTACCTGGTCTATCCACAATGATTCCAGGATTTCTTCTTCTATATTCGGTATCTTCATTTTTCTTTTTTAAACCTCTCCCTTAACTTTTTTATAAACTTGGGTTCAATTGGCATCTCATAACCACAATTTGGGCATCTGACAAGCTCACATGATTTGGAAAACATGCAACCATTGCATGCATCCTGCGCTTTTTCTTCATCAAATTCCAATCCGCATAATGAACATTTCATATTTTAACACCTAAAACTTTTAATAATATATTTAATGCTGCCCCAACTATAAAAGCAAACGGAAAAATAATTGCACCCATCGCAACTGCTGTCTTAATTCCTCTTTCTTTTGCGGTAATGGAAAATTGAGCAATACAGGGTATAAATAATGTCATTGTTACAACTGCAACAACCAAAGGAATACCGATAAGAAAAAGCGCAGGATGCATGCAATGTAAACCAGCAGCCCCAAAATCCCTTCTAAAAAATCCAAATAAAAAAGCTTTAGCAGCTTCCGGGGGAAGTCCAATCCATCTTACCGGAAATTCCAGAATTTTTATGAGAAAATCAAAAATTCTTGTTATTTTTCCGATCCAGATAACCACACTTGCAGCAATAAACAGAGGAAAAATTTCCTTAAAATACCACTTTACCCTTGAAAAAGTTTTAATAAGAACATTTGAAACTCTGGGCCATCTGAGCGGCGGGACAACCATGTAAAATAGAGGTTTTTCTCCAGGCAGTATTTTAGCTGCCAGGTAACCGACAAGTATAAAGACTAATACTATAACTAAAATCCAAATACCAAAAGCCCTAAAATTCCCGGACAAAAGTGCAATCATGACTCCAAGCTGTGCAGAACATGGAATAGCCAGTGCCAGCAGGAATGAGGAAATGATTTTTTCTCTTTTTGTCTCCAGGGTCCTTGTAACCATGGTAGCCATAGTGGAACAACCAAAACCTAAAACTATAGGAATGACTGCACGGCCATTCAATCCTATTTTCTTAAAAGCTCTATCTACAAGCATAGCAAGCCTTGGAAGGTAACCTGTATCTTCTATAATAGAAAAAGCCAGAAAAAAGGTAGTAACTATAGGCAATATTATTGCCACAGCATACCTGACACCCAAAGTGATTATTCCATATTCGTTAGCTATCAGATCCTGTAAAATTTTCCATGGTATGACCGAAGCAACCCAATTGTTAACTGCCGGATTGATATAGTTTCCAAATAATTTTCCTTCCAGAAAATTTACTGCAATTTGGGCACCAAAAACACCAACAAATTCATAAAGAGCAAATATAATAACAAAAAAAATTGGAAATCCTATCCATGGGTTCATAGTTGCTCTGCTAAGCCTGTCCCTTAAGGTTAATTTAACCTCTTTATTTTTTGTAATAACCTGATCGCTGATATCGGTGGCAATTTTTTGTCTCTCTAAAGATATAATATAATTCAGGGGCTGGCTGTACTTATTTTTTGTTTCATTAACGATAGTTTTTATTATTGAATAATTCTTCTCTTTTAAAGACACGACTTTAGAAACTTCTTCATCTTCTAAAAGAAGAAGCATAGCTATTGAATTTTTGGATAAGCGGTATTCATATTCAAGCAAGCTGACGATTTCTTTTAAAGCCTTATCTATAACTTCACTGTAAGAATAAGAAATTGCGGTATCATTGGGTTCTCTGCTGCTGTAAGATTTTATTGCCTCTTTCAACATGTCAATATTTTTACCCGAGACAGCTGTAGTTTCAATAACAGGAATCCCAAGCATTTTCTGAAGCTTTTCTATATTTATAGATAAGCCAAGGTTTTCAGCCTCATCCATAATATTAAGATTTAAAATAAGAGGCAGCTTTGCCTCTATCAATTGTATTGTGAATGGAAGCATGGATTCCAAATTTTTTGCATCTATTACCTGGATAACAATTTTAGGTTTTTCTTCAAGAATAATTGTTCTGGCTACCTTTTCTTCCTCAGTTATCGGCAATAGCGAATATGCGCCGGGAGTATCAATTATCTGATATTCCCTTGCATCAAATTTTCCTTTACCCCTGAATACCTCTACGGTAGTCCCCGGATAATTGGATACTGTGGCATAACTACCTGTCAGTATATTAAAAATTACACTTTTGCCAACATTTGGGTTTCCAATTATGGCAATTTTATCAAAGGGAGTTAAATCCTCTGTTTTGGTTTCACAATGACATGAGGATTTTGGACCAAATCCTTTTATGAACTTTTTAAAAACTTTTAATAGTCCCATAAATAAAACCGCCCATAATACCACTTTCTGTTATTTTTTATTTTCTTTTACCCAAATACTGCTTAAAAATTTTTTAAAATAAGAAAATAAAAACTATTATATATACCTATAAATGTTAAGTATGGCTAACTTTACAGGATTTTTGTGCAAATGTCAATGAGCAAGTAACATAACAAAAAATGTGATTTTAGATAAGAATATAAACATTTGCTGAGACGTTTTATTTTAGCTGAAAACCTTTTTATTCTTTATTTTTATCTATCAATATTTTCAGGCCTTTAAGGGTAAGATTGGGGTCATGAACCGTTATCCATTTGCTTCTGCTAACCATTAAAAACGCGAGGCCGCCTGTGGCAATCACCTTTGGGCTAAAGGAGGCATCTTTCTGTTTCTCTTCATCTATTATTTTTTCGGTTAGAAAATCCACTTGTCCTAAAAAACCATAGAGTATCCCAGACCTTATTCCATTATAGGTATTGCTGCCAATCACTTTTTCAGGCCAGCTTAAATCAACTTTTGAAAGTTTTGCGGCAAAATTAAAAAGAGCCTCGGAAGAAATTTCGATGCCGGGAGCAATAACTCCGCCTATATATTCACCCTTTGATGATAATATATCCCAGGTTGTTGCTGTACCAAAATCCACCACAATTGACGGAAAACCATAAATTTCTTTTGCAGCAACTGAATTTGCAATCCTGTCAGCTCCGATTTCTCCGGGAAAATCATAATTAATTTTAAGGTCTGTCCTTACATTGATTCCTAAAATAAATGGTACAATTTTGAAATACTTATCACTCATTTTATTAATTTCTTCAAGAATCCTGGGGACAACACATGATACTGCTATTTCTGTAACCGAGGAAGGAATGTAATCAGAATTTTTCATAAAACTCAATATTGCAGAAGCTATTTCATCTGCAGTTTCATGACGTGGTGTAACCATCCTCCACGAAGAAATAATCTCACTATCTTTAAATAAACCAATTACTGTCTGGGTATTTCCTATATCAATTGCCAGGAGCATTTTTTATCTTTGCCTTTCTAAGAACTATCTGCCAAAATTTTTTATTATTTTTTTTAATTCTGAATTCGTAATATCCTAAAATAAATGACAATCAAAATGACAATCAAAAATTAAGTTAAAATATAATAAGCTCCACGACCGATACCTTTCAATTAAATTACTTCCAAAGCTATTAAACACTTTCTCTCTCTAAGAATTTGTTTGATGATTTATTCTTTAAGCAAAAAGACTTCGAATATCTTATCTTTTTCTATTTCTCCAACATTATCAGGAATCATTGCCAATCCATTGGCTTCCGACATTGAAGTCAGTATACCCGAACCCTGTAAACCGGTAGGTTTGAAATAATAACCATCATCTTTCTTTTCAACAATCACTCTGATGAAATCAGTCCTGCCTTCGCTGTAATGCCCAAAATTATCAGAAGCCCTGGCAAGAACGGGAAGCCTCAAATAATTTGGGTTTTCGACCATTTTCCTTATAAGTGGCCTCACATACATTTCAAAACAAATCATCACTGAAACAGGATTGCCAGGCAGACCAAATATAAATTTATCATTATAGGTATAAAATGCGAGGGGTTTACCAGGCTTTTGATTTACTTTCCAGAATATGCAATCCGCCCCTAAAAGATTCAGGATTTCTTTTACATAATCATAATCTCCGACAGAAACTCCGCCTGTGACCAGAAGAATATCGCAATTTGAAATGGCTTCTTTTATTTTTTCCATTAACTGCATTTTTTCATCCGGTACTATCCCAAAAATTTTGTAAAAGGCACCAATTTCTTTTATCTGCGCAGCCAATGAATAGCTGTTGCTGTCCCTGACCTTACCCTTTTCCAGACTGTTTCCAGGCCCTATAAGCTCATTCCCTGTAGTAAGTATTCCGACAACAGGCGGATTATTTACTATAACTTCATAATGACCAATTGAAGCCATTACTCCTATATCTCCCGGATAAATTTTCTTTCCTTTTTTAAGAACCGTATCACCTTCCAGTATATCCTCACCTTTATATCTTATATTTTCTCCATGATCATATTCTTTGAATATGAGAACTTCGGTTCCTTCTTTTAATGTATCTTCCTTAACAACAACACAGTCACATCCATCAGGAATCGGAGCACCTGTCATAATGCTGATGCAGTACCCTGGTTCTATTTTTAATGTTGACACTTTTCCTGCCTGTATATCTTCCCTGGCTAATTTTAATTTTACAGGATAATTTTTATCTGCTCCAATAGTATCGGAAGCGATTGCTGCAAAACCATCCATTGTGGCATTATCAAATGCCGGTATATTATCACCCGAAATCATATCTTCCGCCAGAATTAAACCCAGGCTGTCAAGTATCGGTACCGATTTTGTTTTTATTCTGACTGCTGAATTCAGTACTTTTTCCTGTGCTTCTTTTACGGAAAGCATAATAATCACCTTTTTTTAATTTCATTATTGCCAATTTTTATCATAATTATTTTTTCAGAAAAATTCTTATTTTTAATATAATTTTTAATATTTTTATTAAATATTTTTAAGTCCGGATAAATTTCACTTAAAGGTACCAATACAAAATTCCTTTCAAATAATTCTGGGTGAGGAATCGTTAAAAAGTCAGATGAGATTTCCAGATTATCAAAGAACAAAATATCCAGATCAATAATTCTGGGCCCAAATTTGGAAATGCCAGATTTTCTGCCCATTTCAAATTCAATTTTCTTTAAAAATCCCAGAAGTTCAAAAGGTCCAAGTGATTTTTTCAAAATTACTTTAAGGGCAATATTATAAAAATCAGCCTGGTTTTTTTCATACATTGGCTCTGTTTCATAAATGGAAGAGATGCTGGAAATTTTCAAATCAGGATTGCTTTCCAGGATTTTTAAAGCTTTATTTAAATTTTCTTCTTTATTTCCAATGTTGGATCCCACAGAAAGGTAAGCTGTTGAGGTGAAATTATCTGCCTCAAAAGCTACACCAACTGAATCAAGTTTTGCTTTAATGGGAGGTGATGTTTTTTCTATTTTAACTTTGATTTTTGAAATTGCGGGCCAACTGGATAATATTTTGTCAGCTAAAACCTGTGAAAATGACTCGAGCAGGTTGAATCTGTTATCATAATTTACTTTTTTTACCAGAGAGATAACTTCGGAATAATTTACAGTATTTTTTATATTATCATTGATTAAATTTATAGTTTTTGACTTTCCAGTATCCCGGTCATCGTTATCTCTGTCAATTATAAAATTTTTGTTATTTAAGCAGATTTCAATATTGAACAAAAATTCCTGTCCGTTTATTTTTTCTTCTTCGTTAATTCCGTGATATCCGAAAAGCTTTAGATTTTTTATTATAATTTTTATCATTTAGAGATTTTATTTTTTAAATTTAGAAATTCCCTTTGATTGATTTTGCAACTTTTATGGCATTGATTGTTTCTTTTACGTCATGAACTCTTAAAATACCGGTGCCATTCAGAAATGCACAAACTGCGGCGGCAAGGCTTCCTTCAAGCCTATCCCCTGCGGAAACTCCTCCAAGTAAACTTCCTATAAATGATTTCCTCGATACCCCCACAAGCAATGGATAACCCATGCTGTTAAATTCAGAAAGCCTGTTCAATATCTCAAGGTTGTGTTCCAATGTTTTGCCAAAGCCGATACCTGGGTCTATAATTATTTTATCTTCACTTATGCCAGCTTCCATTGCCTTATGTGCTCTATAGTTTAAATACTCATAAATTTCTTCTACAACATTATTATAGCTGGGATTTAATTGCATATTTTCGGGAGCACCCTGCATGTGCATTATTACTACGGAAGCACCGGATTTCACAGCAACATCCATAATCTTCCTGTCAATTGAAAGCCCGCTTATATCATTGATAATTTTTGCACCTGCGGCAATTGCTTTTTCTGCAACTTCTGAGTGATAGGTGTCTATAGAAATTAAAATATTAAATTTTTTTGCAATATAATCAATTACGGGAATTACTCTTTTCAGCTCTTCCTCAGTATTTGCGGGTTTTGATCCCGGCCTTGTTGAAATGCCGCCGACATCGATAATTTGTGCCCCCTGCTCTATGATTTCCTCAGCCCTTTTAAAAGCTTTTTCTTTTTCAAAATAGAAACCGCCGTCATAAAATGAATCAGGAGTTACATTTAAAATACCCATGATAACCGCTCCCTCTTCCGCAAGATTGAAATCATATCCTCCGATAGTAATTACTTTTTTATTTTTTATATCATCTAGTTTTAAAATGTAGTTACTGAGTTCATCTGATAACTTTTTTAAACCAAAAGGTTGAATTTTTATCTTTTCTGTAAGATTTTTAATAGCTTTTTCATTTCCAAGAATAATTATATCGGTTGTACCCTCAGCCTTAATTAACGTATCACGTGAAGTGACTACATCCCCATCTCTTGCCAGCATCTCCTGTTTTAATATGTTTGCAGCCCTGACGTCAACTTCTTTAACCTTTAAGGCAAGGGGCAAAACCTTGTTTGACATAATTTGCTGACCTACCGGGGAGGCACCGATTCTTGCAAATTCTTTTACCGCCTGATATTTTGTTTTTAAATTTAATTCTCTTATTCTATAACTCATGAATGATTTTTATTTTGCAGATTTGATTAAAGACATTGCTTCTGATCTTGATGCAGGATTTCTCCTGAAAAGCCCCCTGACAGCCGAAGTTATTGTAATAGTATTGGGTTTTTTAACGCCTCTCAAACTCATGCAAAGATGCTCAGCTTCGATAATTACCATCGTGCCTTTCGGTTTGATTTTTTCCATAATGGTATCTGCGACAATAGTTGTAAGCCTTTCCTGTACCTGAAGCCTTCGTGACACAACTTCAAGTACCCTTATAAGTTTGCTAAGGCCAATTATCTTGCCTGAATCATTAGGGACATATGCTATGTGAGCCTTACCAAAAAATGGCACCATGTGATGCTCGCAAACTGAGTAAAAAGGAATATCTTTTATTATTATGATTTCGTCATGGTTTTCATCAAACATGAAATCAAGATTATCCCCGGGATTTTTATCGATACCGCAAAAAAGTTCCTCATACATATCCGCAACTCTTCTTGGTGTTTGGACCAATCCCTCGCGATTGATATCCTCTCCAATACCCTTAATTATAAGCTTAACGCCCTCTTCAATCATCTTCTTATTCACTTTAAAACTCCTGAACTAAATTATTTTTGATCGATAAATAATTTAAATCCTTTAAATTCAAAGACTGCAAGAATAAATTATTTACATTTTAACGAATTCAATTATTGATTAATATAATTGGAATATAAAAAATACGCAATATTTGAAGTAAAATTATTAAGGACTCTGATAATTTATATTTTATGGAGTCCTTAACATTAAATATTTTTTTAACATTAAATATTTTTAAAACAGAATAATTTTTAACTATAATTTTGTTAAAATCAATTTTGCTCTTTGGCAGTTTTAGCGGTGACCGTTGATATTTTTTTAAGTTTATTGATCAGAAGATCGTAGGCCTCACCAATTTCTTTAAATCTGTTTTCCATATCACCATTTCCCGAGCTTTTGTCCTGATTAATTGTAAGAGTTGCTTTTTTAAAAGCTTCTTTTATTTCAGCTTCATCAGGATTGCCGCTTAACCCGAGCAACTGCAAAGCTTTAGCTTTTGAAAGTTTTTTAGTTTTTGCCTTTTCATCCATTGATCTGTCATCGGTTTTAACACCCTTTTCGTTCAATGCTTTATCTTCCAAACGCAATGTTTCTTTCAATTTTTTCTGGCTCTTAACTTTGAAAAGCATATTCATTACTTCTTCTCTACTTAAAGTTTCTTTTTCCATCAGTTTGCTCGCAAGCTCTTTTAAGGCTTCCTGATTTTCAATAAGTATCTTTTTAGCCTGGTTATAGCTTTCCTGTATAATATCATGAACTTCCTGATCTATCTCGGAAGCTATATCTTCGCTATAATGAGGCCTTGAAATAATTTCTTTGCCAAGGAACACTTCATCATCATCCGTTTTATAAGTAACCGGACCAAGCTTTGAGCTCATGCCAAATTCAGTCACCATTTTTCTGGCAAGTTTTGTAGCCCTGTCTATATCGTTTTGTGCACCTGAAGTTATGTCATCAAAATTCATCTCTTCGCTTACACGGCCTCCGAGGAGCTGAGTGATGTTATCGAGAAGCTCTTTCTTTGTTTTTAAAAACTTATCTTCCTCAGGAAGTGTTATAACATACCCCAGAGATCTTCCTCTTGAAATTATGGAAATCTTATGAACAGGATCAGTATTGGGAAGGATATGAGAAAGAAGAGCATGACCAGACTCATGATAAGCAATTATTTTCTTTTCTTTTTCGGAAATTATTCTGGATTTTTTCTCCGGACCTGCTATGACTCTCTCGATAGCATCTTCTATCTCAAACATGCTTATCTTTTTCTTGTTGTGTCTTGCTGCAAGAAGCGATGCTTCATTGAATATATTTGCAAGGTCAGCTCCCGTAAATCCAGGGGTCTCCTTGGCTATGGTCTTTAAAACAATATCTTTATCAAGCGGTTTACCCCTTGCATGAATGGAAAGTATCTGTTCTCTTCCTATCAAATCCGGCCTATCAACAACTATCTGCCTGTCAAACCTTCCCGGTCTCAATAAAGCTGGATCCAGAATATCCGGCCTGTTGGTGGCTGCAATCAATATGACGGTACTTTCAACATCAAAACCATCCATTTCCACAAGGAGCTGGTTCAATGTCTGCTCTCTCTCATCATGACCACCTCCTAATCCTGCACCCCTGTGTCTCCCTACAGCATCGATTTCATCCATAAATATAATTGAAGGCTGGCTTGCTTTTGCCTGAGCAAACAAATCCCTGACTCTTGAAGCACCAACACCCACAAACATCTCAACAAATTCAGAACCGCTTATGCTATAAAACGGCACTCCTGCTTCACCGGCCACAGCTCTTGCAAGCAAAGTCTTTCCGGTTCCCGGAGGGCCAAACAACAGTACCCCCTTGGGAATTTTTGCACCTATTGCTTTAAACTTACCTGGATTCTCAAGAAACTCCTCTATTTCCCTCAGTTCTTCAACCGCTTCATCGACACCACCGACATCCTTGAATGTAACCCTGTTCTTACCCTGGTTTGCTACTCTGGCACGGCTTTTTCCAAATTGAAGGACTTTGGAACCACCACCCTGCAGCTGGTTCATCATAAAAAATATCAGGCCAAACATGATTAAAAATGGCAGTGCGCTTATTAAAATCTGTATCCAGATTGACTGAGTTTGATTATTAACAGTAAAAGGTATTTTTTTATCAAGCAGCAACTGGGTAACATCATAATTTTCAAGGTATGATACTTTAAAACTTGTACCATCCTTTAATTTTCCCTCAATAGTCTTATCTCCACTTTTGATAGTTAATGCCGTGGAAGTATCTACCTGCCCCGCATCGATTTTTGTTATAAAATCATTCAGGCTGAGTTCCTTAACCTCGGGCGACATAAATAAAGGATTCCTGAAAATCAGGAACATCACTACTATCAATAAAATCAATAATGCTATATTTTTAAAACTTCTCTTCAAGTAAAAAACACTCCTTTTTTAAATTTTGCCGCAATAACCGGCACTTTCTTCTAAAAACATCCAAATATAAATAAATGAAAATTTAGTATCAATATTATATATTATTTTGAATAAATAGAAAATTGATTGAATCTGAAGATTTGAAATAAAATTTATTTATTGTTCATCTTCTATGAATCCTATAAAAGGCAAATTCCTGTATTTTTCTCCTATATCAAGGCCATATCCTATAACAAATTTATTAGGTATGTCAAACCCTTTATATTTTATATTATTGGTAGTTTTTCTCGGTACATTTTTATCCAACAGGGCACAGACTTCAATACTTTTCGGATTCCTGGCTTCAAGATTCTTTATCAGATAATTTAATGTCCTCCCGGAATCAACTATATCCTCAATGATTAAAATATCCTTACCCTCTATATTCGTATCAAGGTCTTTTGTAATCCTTACAATACCAGAGCTCGCCCGTGCATTTCCGTAACTTGAAACAGCCATAAAATCAAAAATTACCGGAATTCTTATATGCCTGCAAATATCAGCCACAAAAATAAAAGATCCCTTCAATATTGCAATAAGAACGGGGTATCTGGAGGAATAATCTCTGGTAATTTTCTCACCAAGCTCTTTTATCTTTTTTGTAAGGCTTACTTCATCAATTAATATTTTAATTTTTGAGTCATCCGTCATAAGGAATATTATAATCAAATATCAATTATTTTTATATGCAAAACTTTTTTTGTTGAAGAATCGATTTTAACTCTTTCATCAATTCTATATTTGCCAACCCATATAATTTTTTTTCTATCGGCAAAAATCGGGATAGTTTTTCGAAGACTTAATGGAATTTTGTTATCAATAAAAAAATCATGAATTTTTTTTTCTTTATTTAATCCAAACGGGTAAAAATACTCTCCCTTATCCTTATCCCAGCTTTTTACCTTAACAGGAAATTTTATTTTATCAAAATCCAGGTAAGCATCCATCAAAGACATGCTTTTAAAATCCAGGTCATTCAAATTACCTTTTATTATTTCAGATTCAATCCTGATGCCAAATTTTTTAATGATCTTATCAGATACGCCTGTAAAAACCGGATTTGTTTTTAGCAATAAATTATCAGCATCTAAAAATTTTATGATATTTTGAAAACTCTTTTTATTTTGGTTTCTTAAAATTTTTTCAATAGGCAAATATGAATGTTTTTTAATAAATTGCTCTTTACTGATACCGTCTTTTGTCAGTAACTTATTAATTTTATTTATATTGAAAAAATAAAAATTATCCGCTTCTTTTACAAATCCTATCCTGCCTGCAAGTTCAATTTCTTTTCTTTCCCCTCCCAATTTACAATATTTAAGAATACTGTCTATGTTTATTTTCTTTATATCTTCAAAACAACCTTTAATTTTTTCTATGCTTTCGATTATAATTCTTTTCCTGACTGCAACAGCTAACTTTATCAGCTCTGTTACCTGAAGGATAACAAGATATGGCTGTTCTGTTTTCTCATTTGATTTACTGTCACAGGCAATATTTTTCTCAATTACTGCTATCCTGTTGAATATTTCTGATGAAAATGATGAGATAAACTCATTTTCTTCCCTCAATATGTTTACCAGCCTTAAAATGTTGAAATCAATGGAAACAGAAAATTTTTCCCTGATTAGAGGAAGCAGGATATTTCTTATCTTATTTCTTGAATAAAGATTCTGCATATTTGTAGTGTCAATGCAATATGTAATGTTTTTATCATTAAGATATTTTAGTATATCCTTTTTAAATGTTTCTATGAGAGGCCTTATAAATTTTCCATTAATGTCTACAGGTTTTATTCCGGAGAGTCCTTTTAATCCAGCACCCCTGAGAAAGTGCATAAAAAAAGTTTCTATATTATCATCTGCGTTATGACCAAGTGCAATCTTATTTATGCTATATTTTTCTGCAATTTCGTTTAGAAACCTTTGTCTTAAAATTCTTGCACCCTCCTGAAAAGAAAGCTTTTCCTTGCAGCACCACTTTTTTACATCAATTTTTTTTCTGACCAGGCTTATTCCCAGCTCATTGCATAATTTCTCTACAAAAATTGAATCTTTTGTGGATTGCCCTTTTCTTGTCATATGGTCAAGATGAAAAGCATACAATCTCAAATCAAGGTTGTTTTTTATTGAATTCATAACATAAGTAAGAAAAGTCGAGTCAGGACCCCCAGAAATTGAAATAAGGACAATATCTTTTTTATTCAACATATTGTACTCTTCAATAGTATTTAATACTGCCTTAACTATTTTATCAGTCAGCTTTACTTTGCCGGGAATATTTTTATTTTCCCTTATATCTTTTTTTACCATCAAATATCAACTTTCAAATTTAATCTCTCAATTTTTTCAGCTGCTCCGGTTTCCTCATTTATATTGATTATTACTCCGCTGATCCAGTTATCATCACTGGCAACTACAAATTTTTGAGGCAGCATTTTTATAAATCTTTCGATGATGAGCTCTTTCCTCACTCCAATGACTGAATCTCTTGGGCCGACCATGCCAGCATCACTTATGTATGCCGTACCTTTTGGAAGAACCCTTTCATCTGCAGTCTGAACATGTGTATGAGTTCCTATTACGGCACTTACTTTTCCATCCAAAAACCAGCCCATTGCCATTTTCTCGGATGTCACTTCCGCATGGAAATCTACAATTATTATGGATGTTTCATTGCCTATTATTCTTAAAATTTCTTCAGCAGTTCTAAAGGGACAATCAAGATTATCAATAAATACTCTTCCGCACAAATTAACTATCGCAATTTTTTTCCATTTTGTTCTCTGATTTGAAAAAATGTAAAAACCATTGCCGGGAGTCCCGGGTGGGTAATTTGCAGGTTTTAAAAGTCTTGGCTCATTATTGATATAATCATATATTTCCCTTTTCTTGAATATATGATTTCCTGAAGTAATTACATCAATCCCCATCCTGAGAAGAGTGTCGCTGATATTGGGATTTATGCCTATTCCGCCTGCGGCATTTTCACCATTTGCTATGACCACATTTATATCATGCCTGGTTATAAGGTTTGTCAGTTCTTTACTTACACAAAGCCTGCCAGGATTTCCAAAAATATCTCCTAAAAATAAAATGTTCATTTTAAACCTTTCTGCCGCTAAAATTTATGTTAATTCCAGAAATTAATTTTCCATTTATTATCTTTATCTTTAACAAGAGAGACTGTTAAGTCATTATAAATTTTTTCTTCCCCGTCATATGAATCGATAAAATCTATGCTGACCAATGCTATATTATTTTTTACTTCAACCGAATTTACTTTAAAAGAAATGATATCGGTGATATTTTTCATTTCAGTTCTAAAATTTTCGAGCGTTTTTTTCTTATCGGCGTAAATATATTCATAAGCTTTATCATAGTTTTTCTGAATAAGAGGGGGAAGAAAAAA
>JAMCSM010000149.1 GCA_023380915.1 Actinomycetota bacterium
AAAAGCTATTAAAGAATACCTGTACAGTCACAACCAAAATCCGCAGGTATTTGTGTGGAGCGCACCTGTAGAACGTATATTGGAGAAGATTGCCAAATGTAAAGAAGCGTTAGACGCAGTACACTAGCGCTACTCTAAAACCTGATCTTATTTCATCAAAAATAAGAACTGCATCATTTTCTTGGGTGATTTTCTTAACACCTTCAAGGAAACCTTCTTTGGGAAGCTCCTTTGAGGATTCAAACGGCTGCATAATAACGCATGCAACTTTTCCTTTATTCTGCTTGAAAACTTTCTCAAGAGAATTTAAATCATTGTAATTAAAAGTTAAAATATCTGCTACAGCACTTTCAGGTACTCCATAAGGTGTTCTGTCAGTTCCAGCTCCTCCATAGCTCCAGTCATGCCATCCGTGATATCCCCATCTTATAACCTTATCTTTTCCAGTATAGACTCTTGCCATTCTGATGGTTGCTCCAGTGGCATCTGAGCCGCTAGTTAAAATTTTAGCCATTTGAGCCCAGGGCATTATTTCAAGCAGTTTTTTAATAAGAGTATTATGAATAGGATGAAATAAAGTAAAGCAAAAACCATTTTTAATATTTTCTATAACGGCATTATCAACATTTTCATTATTATGACCCAGAACAAGAGGACCGTATGAACAAATCCAGTCAACAAGTTCATTTCCATCAACATCCCATACATGTGAACCTTTGCCATGGCTTAAGAATATCGGATATTTACCGGGTATAAATTTGGAAGGCTGCCTTTCGCTTGTAACTCCCCCGGGGGAAATCTGCTTGGCCTCCTCGTAGTACTTTTCTGATTGGGTGAAATTCATATTATTCTCCTATTTTTTATATTTGTGGGCTTCACGAAATTCAAAATCCCGTACAAATTAAGGGTTTTGAATTTACACTTGCCCTCCACCTTAAAATCCCGCACAAATTGCAGTTTTTTAAGAGCAAATTTTGACCAAAAAGGCCGATTTTAGGGCTTCCAGATTGGTGTGGAGGGCAAAAATTTTAATGCTTTAGTTTCGTGAAATCCCTATTTTTAAAATTCTTTTTTAGCCTTATCCAATCTGGTTTTGCTGGCTTACTTTTTTGCCTCCTCCCCTTTAGAATAGTTTTTTAAATACCACAATTTATTAGGACCTTCACGAAATTAAAAGGAGATAAGGCAAATGGTTCAGCACCCATTATTTAATCTTGAGGAAATCTTTGACAAGCCGCTTAGGCGATATGAGCTATTCTTTTCTGTTCTTGATCTATCCAGTCTTGATAAGAGCTCTTGTATAGGAAGAAAGCCTATTAAAAGATCTGCAATAGCCAAAGCACTTATCTTTAAGAACCTAAGAAGTATTTCCAGCTTGTCTGATCTTTCATCCGAGCTATATGAGAGACCTTTACTGGCATCAATACTTGGATTTGAGCCGAAAGACAGACCCGTTCCTGTGGAGAGGTTTTCCTGCTTTCTTAAAGATACTGACAATAAAGTTTTACAGGAAATTAGAATTTCACTGGTAAGAGAGCTTATCGGGCTTGGGATAATAAAGGGAAAGTATCTATCTGTTGACTCCTGTCCAATACTTGCCAATGTAAAAGAAAATAACTTAAAGACCAATGTAGGGAATCGATTTAAAAAAAGTAAGCCTCCCAAAAATGATAAAGACTGCCGAATCGGGGCTTTTCCAACTTTTACATCAAGCAATACCAAGGTTGAATTTTTCTGGGGATACAGAAACCATATAATAAATGATTGCGACTCTGAACTTCCTCTTGCTGAGATTACACTTGCTGCTAATGTAAGGGGTACCAGTGTAATTATTGGCCAGCTTGATTTTGTAAAGGACAGTCTTGCCTTAAACCCTATAGCTGTTATCGCTGATTCAGAATATGATTCTTCTGGTATTATTGAATATATAGTAAAGAATTTGGGTGCAAGGCCAAGAATATCTTTAAATCCCAGAAGGAGCGTGCCTTCTAGTGCAAGACTTTCCTCATCCGGAGTACCAATATGCATAGCAGGTTTTGAAATGCTCTCAAGGGGAATCTTTATAGACAGAAAACAGAATAGGAAGCGCCATAAGTTTGTCTGTCCTATAAAAGGATCAAAAAAGTTTGCAAAAGATCATCCCTATTGCCCCTGGCTCCATCCCCGCTTTGTAGAGGGCAGCGGCTGCTACACTTATTTAAGAGTTGATGTGGATGAAAGCATTAGGGCGGCTATTGACTATGGATCCGAGTCCTTTAAGAGGGATTTCAATAAAAGAAGCAGTAGTGAAAGAGTGTTTTCAAGACTTCTTTCAATCCTTATACAAAAGCCCTCAGTTTTTGGTCTTGCCGCTACGGCAAATCTATGCACAATCTCTCATATTACTGTGCTAGCTGTTGCCTATTTTTCCTCATTTGTCAAAGAACCTAATAAAATTCGGTTTGTTAAAAGCTTTCTACCGAATTTTTAATTTCGTGAAGCCCTAATTATATTTACTAATAAAATATCGATCTGAACCTCAAAAGTTGGACACAGTATTATCTAAGTTAAAACTAACTGATGGGTCTTGATTTTATCGTTATTAAATTTATTTTCAAATTCTCCAGGCTTAAATAGCAGCATAGTGAAGAATAATATTCTCACAGAATTACTAGTTAAATCTATGATTTTGAAGACTTTGTCAATAGATCCAATTTGTGTTACTTCTAAAAATATTAAAAATTACTACATTAGGATTTTTATCATAACATCTAATCTTTAATTTTAATTGGATAACGACCAAAATATCTTGCTGCATCAATCATCGCAAGGAAATTTTCTGGCTTTACATGAGAATGTATACCACTACTTGATGATAAAATAAACCTTCCATCAGGACTTGCTATTTTTATACATTCCTTGACAGCTATTTTAACATCCTCTGGTTTACCAAATACCATTAAATTAGCACTATCAACATTGCCATGCAGTGTTATTTTATTACCATAAATCTTTTTAACTTTAGCTATATCCATCCCTGCATTTGTTTCGACAGGATTGTAAGAATCAATATCTGAGTCAACTAACATATCTAATAATGACCATATATTACCATCGCTATGTTTCATAAAAGGTATATTTCTTCTCTTAGCAGTGCTAATAACCTCTATTAATCCCGGAAGAATTAATTCTCTAAAATGTTGTTCCGAAACAAAAGGTCCTAATTTGCTACAGTAGTCTTCACAATCAATTATAACATCTGCACCATAATCGATTGCATGTTTTTCTAATTCTACAAAATAATTAACTACCATTTGAGTTAAATGTTTCGCAAAATCTGGATTTACAATGTAATCCATTAACAAATTATCAAAACCACGAATAAATGAAGGATACAAAAAAGAACTATGCATCCCAAAGATAATGGCCTTTTTTCCCTTAAATCTATCAACAGCAGCTCTTAAAGTAGTGAGTCTTATAGGATCATGAGGATTAGGTATCTTATAATTATTCAAAAAATCATTAGGGTTATCATTTTTAATTAATGGTTCTAAAGGTAAAGGCCATGAATCACCTTCATTATCTCTAAAATGACGCAAACAACCAAAATGATCTTTTTTAACATTAGAACTCACTTCTAACCAAGGAATATCTTCAAATATTACAATCCCATCTATGTCAACATTATCATAAAAATCTAATATTGAAGCACATGGCATTATTTTTTCTCTAATGTTTTTTTCTATCACTACTTCTACTATAGGAACCATATCTGGTATCTCTCCCTTTAAAGTAGCCAACACCCTTTCGACAGAGTTCATGGTTCTCATCCCTTTCATTCAATTTTTTTTTATATATTAATAGCTTGCTTCATTAAATATTTATTAATAAAACTTTACTTAGAATTTCAACAATTAGGAGTTCTAACACAGGGTTTAGAACTCCTAATTAAATTTTAATATTTTTAATTTACTATCACTGCTGATATAACAAATCCACATTTTCTTTGGTTATAACAACAGCACCTGTATATATATTATCTGGCATAGTAACAACTTTTGCTTTTTCATTGTCATTTGTTATCGGGATATCTCTTCCTGATTCTACATAATTTATAAGAACCACTGCAGCCCAGTAAGGAGTTGATACAGTTTTAGCTGCTACAGAAGACTTAATAACACCTTCTTTTATTAAGTCAAGAGTAGTATTATCCCTATCACAACATAATATAGTAAGCTTATCAGTTACCCCCATTTCTTTTGCAGCAGTTGCAATTGCAGGTCCTGATGATGCATTAATACCAATATAAGCAGTTAGATCTGGATGAGTTTGTAGGAGAGCTTTGGCTGCATTTGCCCCTGTCTGGATATCTGCCTTATCCTCAGTTTGACCAACTATTTCCCAACTTGGATAATCTTTTAGAAAATCTTTTAAACCTTGGATTCTAAGCTCTGAATTAGCAGCACCAGCATTAGTAGAAATGGCAAGTGTTCCTTTTTCTCCAGAAGCTTCTATTAAATTTTTACCTAACTGAATACCATAATCATAATTATTAACCCCGATAAAACAGAGTCTACCACTTTCCTTTATATCTGATTCAAATGTAACAATAGGAATACCTGCTTCTATAGCTTTCTTGATGCTAGGTATTATAGTTGGATCAAATGCAGCAACCATTATACCAGTTGGTTTCTGACCAATAGCTTGTTCCAATGCATCAGCCTCCCCTTGCCAATTTACATCCATTGGTCCAACTATAGTTAAATTTATACCTAATGCTTTTTTTGCATATTCCACACCCTTAGTTACATCAGCCCAGTAAGGATGTTGCCAATTTACTCCAACTACTATAATGTTAACGTCCTTTGCCTGCGGTTTTGAAGTTGTTTCTGCAGAAACTGTTGTTGTAGTTTCTGCAGCAACTGCAGTTGTTTCAGCTGCGGCAGTTGTCTCAGTAGTAGTTGTGGTCTTGCAGCCTGATAGTATAGCCAAAGTAAAAGCCAACACTGCAACGACACAAACTACAAATAAAATTCTTACCTTTCTCATTTTCTTACTCCTTTTTTTTAATTCCTTTTGATTAATTTAAGAATTTAAAAACACATAGACTTTTCACATCACCTCCTATCGTGTTAATGCTGTTAGTTACTAAATACTGAAGTTGCTTAGTAAATAATCTATATTAATTTTTCAATGATCTTTGACAATTTAATATTTTTTTTAATCTTTTTTTAAAAAACATTTACATGGAATGACTCTTCTTTACTTTACTAAATTTCTTTAATTGGAATTGCTTACCAACTGCATTTATACTTATTGCTAATATCAATATCAAACTCATACAAAAGTCTTTCCAATATATACTTACTCCAAGTAAGTTAAAAGCATTATTTAGAAGAGCAAGGAAAAATACACCTATAATTGTTCCCAATAAACTACCTTCTCCACCATAAATAGTTGTCCCCCCAATGACACAAGCAACTATCACCTGGAGTTCCAGACCCAACCCAGTTTGATTTGACGCTGCACCAAACCTTGCTGTTATGACCAGACCCGATAAAGCTGCCATCATTCCTGAACCAATAAATGCTAGTATCCTTATCCTATTGACATTTATACCCAGAAGTCTGGCGTTTTCAGGATTATCACCTATATAATAAATAGACTTACTGAATCTGAAGTAGTGCAATATAAACCATGAAATTGCTAATATTATAATCATTAAATAAATTGGGTATTCTAAACTTAAAAGTTTACCCTGGCCCAAATTATTGAAAGTTTGAGGGAAACCTGATATCCCATATCCTTTTAGCAGAACAAAGACTACACCTCTACCAATCATCATTGTTCCAAGTGTTACAATGAAAGGTGCTACCCCAAATTTAGTGGAAAAAAAACCATTAATCAGTCCAAAGCTTATACCTACCAAAACCCCAGAAATTATACATAATGGAATAGGTATTCCGTTTAACAATAAAAGTCCACATACTGCTCCTGATGCTGCAGCCACTGAGCCAACAGATAGGTCGATACAACCTGCAATCAATAAGATAGTCATAAATATACTAGCTATCATTGTGCTAGGTAAAGAAGTTAGAACTGCTATCCAGTTAGAGACCGAAAGGAATACTGGACTATTTACAGATAAAAAGATAATAATTAATATGGTTAAAACTATTACTGGTAGCTCTTTTATACCTATTATTTTCTCAATATACTTTCCTATATTTTTCTTAACCTTCATTTTGTTTCCTTAAAATTATTAACTTATAAATATTTTTCTTTTTTCATATATGGCATCAATAGCCACAAACATTATAAGAACAATACCTACAACTATATTTTGCCAATATATGTTTATATCCAAAAGAGCCATTGAGTTTAGTACCAAACCCATAAGCATAGCACCTAGAAAAGAACCTAATATTGATCCTTTCCCTCCAAATAAACTTGCACCACCTACAACCGCAGCTGTTATAACTTCAAATTCTAATCCTGTTCCCGCAGAGACTGTAGCTGTACCAATCCTTGAAGTTAAAAGCATACCGGAAAATGCTGCTAAAACACCAGAGAGGATAAATAAGGCTATTAAATAATTTTCAACTCTGATACCTGCTAACTTAGCTGATTTATAATTTAATCCAATATAAAAAATTTTTTTACCCCAAACAGATTTTCTTACTAAAATATCTCCAACAATTAAAAATACTATCATTACATACACAGGTAATTGAATACCAAGATATTTAGTTTGACAAATTGAGTTAAATGAAGCTGGAAGTCTGGCTATACTTGAACCCTTTGTTATTATAAATAAAACTGATCTAAAAAAAACAAGACCACCAAATGTAAAAATAAAAGAATTCAAACCCATTTTAACAATGGCAAATCCATTTATAATTCCTATGACCAGGCCTATTAACAACCCTATTAATATTGCCAACCAAACTGGAATTGGATTATCAAGCTTTGTCATCAATACTGCAGTAACACCAGCGGCAAGACCAGAAACTGAACCTACAGTTAAATCAAAATAACCTGCTATTAGCAGCAAAGTCATACCAAAAGCAACAATAGCATTTAAGGAAACCCCCAGTAATAAAGTATTAATATTTGAGAAAGTTAAAAAATAAGGTGATAGTATAGACAATATAATTCCTATAACAATAATAAATAGGACAAGTGCTAATTCTCTAATTCCTACAACTTTTTTGAAAATTTGTGCTATTTTTTTCCTTTTTATTTTAAGATTTAATTGTTTTACTACTTCAATATCTGATTCTGATCTATTCGAATCTTTCATCTAACTACTCCTGACGCTACACCCATAATATTTTCTTCAGCAATTTCATCACTTCGAAGAATTGCCGAAACTGTTCCTTCCCTAACCACAACCACTCTATCCGATAATGCTATAATTTCAGATAGTTCTGAAGATATTAGCATTATTCCGGTACCTTTACTTGCAAGTTTTCTAATAATAGAATGAATTTCTGTCTTTGCACCTACATCTATTCCTCTAGTAGGCTCATCCACAATAAGTACCTTTGGATTTAAAGCTATCCATGCTGCTAGGAGCAATTTTTGTTGATTTCCTCCACTAAGTGTCTTTGCTTTTTGATTGGGGCCCCAAGAGGTTATATTTAATTCATCAATATATTTTTTAGCAAATTCTAAACATTCAGTCTCTTTCAAAAAACCTACTTTAGTAAATTTATTGATTTGCAGAGCAATGATATTATCTTTCAAACTCATTTCTAAAAAAAGTCCTGCTTCCTTTCTATCCTCATAGGCATAGCCAATTCCCTCTTTTATTGCATCAGCTGGAGAAGCAATATCTTTCCTTCTACCATCAATAAAAATTTCACCAGAATCAGATATTGAAGTAGCTATTATTGACTGAGCTATTTCTGACCTTCCAGAACCTACCAATCCAAAAAATCCTAAAATCTCATTTTTATGTAGAGTAAAACTTACTTCCTTAAAAATACCTTCTTTAGCTAAATCCTTAATTTTTAATACCGGGATTGCACTAGAATTATCTTTTTTCTTCTTGATATAAAGGCTAGTAAATTCATGGCCAACCATCATATTTATTAATTTTTGCTCACTAGCCTCTTGCTTTTTTAGAGTTTCTATATATTTTCCATCTCGAAGCACTGTAATTTTATCACTTATCTTAAGCACTTCTTCTATCTTATGTGAAATATAAATAATAGTTATCCCTTCTTTTTTTAGGGAATTAAGAATGTCAAATAACTTTTTAGCTTCTTCGCTAGTAAGTGATGATGTCGGTTCATCCATTACCAATATTTTTGACTGTTGGGAAAGTGCTCTTAAAATTTCCACCATTTGCTTTTTTGCTAATGATAAACTCCCAACTAATGTACCGGGTTCAACATCAATACCGAAAATCCTTCCTAACTTTTCCGTTTCTTTTATTAATTCCCTTTCTTTAATTATCCCCAATTTATTTACAGGTTGCTTCAGTGCAAAAATATTATCAGCTACCGAAAGATTGTTAAATACATTCAATTCTTGAAATACTATTGAAATACCAGCCATTTTTGCATAATAAGGACTTCTAAATACTATTTCTTTCCCTTCCAAAATTATCTTACCTCTATCAGGCTTTTCTACACCTGCTATAATTTTCATTAGTGTACTTTTTCCAGCTCCATTCTCACCAATTACTGAATGAATTTCACTCTTTTTTATCTCCATAGATACATCGTTAAGCGCTACAACACTACCGAAAGTTTTATCTATATTTTCAACTTTAAGAATAATATTGTCTTCTTTCATTTTTTCATCTTATAAATTTTTTCCATTTTTAAGTTGATACATTTTATTTTCTATAATACTTTCTATCAATTTTTCAGCATTTGAATTAAATATACCCTCTATATCTTCCCTGATTAAATTTAGACTTTGCGTTGCAATTTTTATTGCTCTTATAATTTCATAAATAAAAAATGTAAAATCATCCAAATTCATTTCTGATGATGATAAGCTCCAGTATTTAGGAGTATTTGTAACAAAATAATGTTTATTATTAATATCAATATTTTTACCTTTCAATGCTGCCACGGCTAAATCACTTCCATATAAAATTCTTTCCGGTCCCAGTTCTTCCATTAATAGTTTATTCACCGAAAAATTATTAATCATTGCAGTATCTACATATAAATTTTTCATATCCTTTATATATTGGATACCACTCCATATATCTTCATAACAATATGAACGCCCTGCATGAGCTAAAATTATCTTAATATTTTTATATTTTTCCCCTATTTTTCTTAATTCCTCAATATTTCTTTTATTACTTAATCTTCCCTTCCTTGGTATATGGATAAGAAGTATAAGACCGTATTCATTCGAAAATTCAAGCACTTTTTTTGATATAAAATCAAACATGCTTACATCTATATCTAATTTTGAAAAATCAGCAGGGGTTTCAAAATCAACAAGATCGGGATATGGTTTAAATCCAACAAATCTGTTTTTAAAAAAATTTTCGGGAATTTCATTCAAATCAGGTTCAGGAATATAAAGTCCATAACAATTATTCTCTATACATACATCAGAGATATACTTGTTAGCTTTGTCCAAATCTACCTCCTTTACTGGAAGCCCGAAAAAAAGCCCGCTATATTCTTTATCAGGAAAGAGTGTATTTGATATAGTTTTAAAATCTTTAAAAACAAATCCATCAATTATGTCCTGGTCTGTAAAAGGATTTGATTTTTGCCTTTCTTCAGATATTTCCTTATTTAAAAAATCTTTTTTCCACAAATGAACATGAAAATCCATTATTTTTTTGGGAAGAAAGTTATTAAATTCCTGGTTAAATATTTTTAAATCTTTTTCATTAA
>JAMCSM010000150.1:0-2990 GCA_023380915.1 Actinomycetota bacterium
GAAGTTGCCATTACCAGATTGACATTTGCAGCTTTAAGCATAGCATCAGTTACATATATGCCTCTTGCAATACTTTTAAATTCGACTACAGCCAGATTGCTTTCATTTTTTTTTATCAATTGTTCCATATCGGGTAATTCTTAATTCTTCATAAATAAAAATTAAATTAATTTCCGGAAATGATTATATACTTTTCAGTTATTTCCTTTATTGTTCCGCTTATTGAAGCATGGATTTTTGAACCAATCCTGTCATCCGGAATGTCAGCAATCAACATGCCTTTTTCAATTCTATCACCAACTTTGACAACCGGAACAGATGGTACTCCAACATGCTGTGTTAAAAAAAGTTTTACCTCATTTACGTTAACATTATCATTTGATAAATCAGCACGGCTTGTATAACCATCAAGCTCTATTCTTTTGATCAGTCTTGGAACCGGGACCTTTCTGAAATTTCTGAATTCATTTACAGAGAGAGTCTGACGATTATGCGGATTCTTTATTCCTGCTTTTGCAAGTTCAACTTTTAAATAATTGAAAATTGATCTTGCGGAAAGATCAACTACACAACTGTATAACTCACATAAGCCGCAATCGCAGCAAAGATAAGCGTAATCAAAATTTGAAATATTTTCCGGTGATATTTCCTTCCTGTACATTCTCTTCATTAACTCATCCGGGAAAAGATCATGTCCAAGAAGATATCTTGGGCATAAGTCTGTACACATTCTGCAGCTCAAACATATTGCCTGGGCTCTTTTCATTTGTGCTTTGATATTACGCTTTTTTTGAATTACAACTATGTTTGTATCAGGTAAAACTAAAATGGCTTTTGTTGTTTTTGTAACTGCATGACTGTCAGGATCAACCAGTTTTCCTGTCATGGGCCCCCCATCTATTACGCCGTATTCACTGACAGTGGCACCTCCGCATGCTTCAATCAGTGATCTTACGGAGGTCCCAATTGGTACTTTTAATGTTTTTGGAGTTTCAACCGCACCATTGACCGTAACAAATTTCTCAGTCAGGTTTTTTCCTTCAACCGCATGTGCAATATTAAACAATGTTTCCACATTGATAACAACAATGCCAACATTTAACGGAATACCGCCTTCAGGAACAATTTTGCCCGTTACTTCATTTACAAGAACCTGTTCATCACCTGCGGGATAAAAGTTGCCAAGTTTAAAAATTTCAAATTTGAGACTGCCCTGATTAAAATCTTCAAGAACTTTTACTGCATTTCTGTTTTTTTCCTTTAATGCAATTATAACTTTCTTTGCGCCGGCAGCTTGCGCTGCAATTTTCAAACCTTCATATATTCTTTCAAAATATTTTTCAATAAGCTGCCTGTCTACTTGTATTAAAGGTTCACATTCTGCGCCATTTACAATAATAGTATCAACTTTGGTGCTTAATTTAACATAAGTTGGAAAACCCGCCCCTCCGGCTCCTACAATACCAGCATTTTTTATTAAATCAATGTAGTCTGAACTCATAAAATTTCTCCCCATAGGCAATATTTTCTTTAAAGCATAAATTGATTGCTTTTATAATATATTAAGATACAACTTATCAACTTTTCAAATTATAATCATCAAAATCTATTCTATCAACCTTTGCTATAATTGAAGCATCAACATTTTTATGGCGGGTGAGTTCGCAATATTTTGCAGTACTTCCTGTGGAAATAAGGCAGATCTCTCCTTCGCCAAGCCCTATCGTATCAACAGCAACAAAAAAATCAGGCTTATCCTCCAGATTAATATCTACGGTTTGAACCAGTAATAATTTTAAACTCTGAAGGCTTGAATCCTTTATGGTGGAAGTAACACTGCCAATTACTTTTACCAGCTTCATTTAGCCTTTAATTACCTTTCCGGTTGTTTTCATATCAATGCTGTCTATTAAACCAACTATACATCCCCTGACAGGAATACTGCGCTTTTGCATAACCTTGCATATTGTTGAACCATCTTCAATCCAGTAAACCAGACTTCCAACAGCAGCATTAAGATAATCAGCAACTATAATTGGTTTGCCTGCTGCCTGACCATCCGGACTAATCTGCTGGATTACCATCAGTTTGATTCCTTTAAGTTTTTCATGCTTTAAAGTTGCATAAACATTTCCAATTACCCTTGCTATTCTCATTTGACTTAACAGGTTTTAATTAAGCATATTTTAAAAAATTTTCTGATAGTTTATCTTCAAATATTACAGGTTAAAGGCAATTTTTACCATACCTGTCTGTAAATTTTAAAACTGATTTCTTATATTGTCCTGATAAAATTACTTTTAAATTTTGCATTTTAAGAGAACTTGAATATGCAGCACATATACTCCTTTTTACAAATAATACCTGATCTTCATTTATTCAGGAAAAACTTCGGGAGGTCTGAAGTGAAATATTATAAGAATATAAAATCAATTTAATATTCTTTATAAAAATTAACAGTAAAATTTAGTAAAGGTATTATTGCATTAAGGAATAAAATGCAGTATTATTTTTTTGTAGATTTTAAATAAAATTTAAAAAAAAATTATTCTTGAATTTAATATTAATTTATAAGTCTAACGAGGTATTAAAATGAACGAGGTGTTTATGATGGCAAAAGGTACAGATTTGAAAAAGAAATCAGAAGAAATCGGCATAAATGGTTTAAACAGCATCAGCAATCTTGAGGCTGATATAATGAAGATTGTCTGGGAAAGAAAAAAGGTTACAGTCAGGGAAGTTCATGAATACATGCTGCGAAAGGAAATTGAAAACAAGAAGGAAGGTTTTATTCCTTACACTACAGTTATGTCTACAATGACAACCCTTGCAGAAAAAGGATTGCTGAAACAGGATAAATCTTCAAAAACATATATTTATTCCGCAGCAGTAGATAACAAGGAACTTTCAAAAAGTATAATCAGATCTGTTGCAGAAAAACTGCTTGAAGAGCCTGCAAAAAAAATAATTTCCAGTTTTTTTGAAGACTC
>JAMCSM010000150.1:3789-40458 GCA_023380915.1 Actinomycetota bacterium
GAAAATCTACATCTCCGATTAATGTTGCTCCCTTTGCATCAAAATCAGCTTTTCTCCAGCTTAAAAGTTCCGGGCTTGCCTTATCTGCAGTTATTCTGTTAATTCCCACATCTATTATTACCACACCCTCTTTTACCATATCTTCCTTAATAAGATAAGGTTTGCCAACTGCAACAATCAGGATTTCTGCATCTATAGTATGCATTTTCAAGTTTCTTGTTTCAATATGACAAACTGTTACTGTTGCCCACTCATTTAACAAAAGAAGTGCGCATGGTTTTCCTACAATTTCACTGTGTCCAACCATTGTAGCATTTTTACCTTTTATGGTAATTTGTTCCCTTTTCATCATCTCTATGATTCCGGCTGGCGTTGCGGGGACAAAACCTTCCTGTTGCGCAACCAGTTTTCCAATATTTACAGGATTAAATCCATCAACATCTTTTAAGGGAGAAATAGTTTCAAGAACCTTGGTTTTATCTATCTGGGGAGGAAGGGGCAGCTGAACCAGGATACCATGAATATCGCTGCGGTTGTTATAAATCTCTATCTGTTTTAAAACTTCAGCTTCTGTTGCAGTTTCAGACATTTTTACTGCATCAGATAAGAATCCGACTTCTTCACAGCCTTTTTGTTTGCTTGAAACATATACTTTAGAAGCAGGATTTTCACCAACCAGAATTACTCCAAGACCAGGTTTTATCCCTTTTATTCTTTCAAGTTCCTTTACTTCTTCCTTAATTTCATTTTTTATATCACTTGAAATTTTAGCTCCGTTAATTAGTTTAGCCATTTTTTAACCCCATTCATTCATTAATATTTATTAATCTTTATATAATCATTCTTGAAATAGTTTACAATTATAATAAAAGAGGCTTGATAGACCAGATTAAAATAAATTTAAATTCTTATTTTAATAACTAATTCATCTTGCCTCTTTTTTATTTCAAAAATTTTTTTAAAATGATTAAGTTTAAGAAAATTTCCCTTAATATTTATTAGAACAATCCTACAATATTACCATTTTCATCTATATCAACTTTTGTACCTGCTGGAACTTTAGGCAACCCCGGCATTGTTCTCATTTCCCCAAGTAAAGGATAAAGGAAACCTGCTCCAATTGAAGCTCTTATATCTCTGATGGGTATCCTGTAATTTCTGGGTCTTCCCTTTATATTTGGGTCATGGCTAAGTGATAAATGAGTTTTTGCCATGCAAATTGGGAGTTTGTCAAATCCCTGTTTTGTATAAAGAGTAATTTTTTCTTCAGCTTTGGGAAGATAATCTACACCATCAGCTCCATAAATTTTTGTGGCAATTATTTCTATTTTTTCCTTGATTGTTGCTTCAAGAGGATAAAGAAATTTAAAACCATTTGGTTTTTCACATGCTTTAACAACTGCATTTGCAAGATCCTGCCCGCCTGCGCTGCCTTTCGCCCAAACTTCACTTATGACACAATCAACAGCACCGGCAGCAATTGCCATTTCCTTTATTGTTTCTATTTCTTCCTTATAATCTGAATTAAATGTATTTATGGAAACAACGGCAGGTATTCCAAAAATTCTTATGTTTTCAACCATCTTGGTAAGATTTTCGCAGCCTTTTTTAACAGCTTCGATATTTTTTGCTTCCATCTTTGCCTTGTCAACGCCTTTTCCTGGAATAAATTCAAATCCTCCGCCATGCATTTTCAAAGCTCTGACAGTTGCTACAATCACTGCTGCAGAAGGAACCAGTCCGCTGTATCTGCATTTTATATCCATAAATTTTTCAGCACCAAGGTCAGCCCCAAATCCGCTTTCCGTAACTACATAATCTGCAAGTTTGCAGGCAATCATATCCGCCAAAATTGAGTTATTTCCATGTGCAATATTGGCAAAAGGGCCTGCATGAACAAAGCAGGGATTATGCTCGATTGTTTGAAGAAGATTTGGTTTTATGGCATCTTTTAATAAAACTGTCATAGCGCCAGCGCATCTTAAATCTTCTGCAGTAACAGGTTTTCCGTCATTAGTTGTACCTATAACCATTTTTGCAAGTTTTTGCCTTAAATCCTTAAGGCTTGTAGTTAATGCAAGGATTGCCATTACTTCAGATGCAACTGTTATATCGTAACCTGCTTCCCTTGGATAACCATTGGGTTTGCCGCCAAGTCCAACAATAATATTTCTCAATACCCTGTCATTTATATCCACTACTCTGTTCAATGTAATGCTGTAAGGATCGATGTTTAGTTCATTTCCATGCATGATATGAGCATCTATAAATGCTGCTAAAAGATTGTTAGCAGCTCCAACAGCATGGACATCACCTGTTAAATGAAGGTTAAAATCTTCCATTGGCAGTACTTGTGAATAGCCTCCGCCTGCTGCACCTCCTTTAATTCCAAATACAGGTCCAAGAGACGGCTGCCTTATGCATGTCACCGTTTTTTTACCAATACTGTTTAAAGACATGCCAAGTCCAATGGTGGTAACAGTTTTTCCTTCTCCAAGAGGCGTTGGTGTGATTGCAGTAACATCAACATACTTTGCATTTGACTTGTCTTTAAAACGGTCTAAAACTTCCAGCTTTACTTTAGCCTTGTATTTTCCGTAAAGCTCAATATCATCTTCCCTTAGTCCCATTGACTCTGCAATCTCAATTATGGGCTTCATTTTTGCTTCCTGAGCAATTTCGATGTCGCTTTTCAAGCAGCACTCCTTTCAAATTATTAATGTTTTTATTTTGAAATGAGTCTGGCAGAATAGGTGTTCTCCTATTTAAGGGTTACTGAAATAGGAGGACACCGGTCCTCCAGATATTCAAAAACAGATTATATAAGAAAAAAATGCAAGTTACAAATTATAATTTATTGTTCAATTACTGTCATCGTCATTGAAGTTGTTTCACCTGATTTACCAAGCATTACTCCAACTTCATATTTATTGCTCTTCAAATTAAGATAAGCAATATCTCCATCATTTGATTCTGTGTACTGATCCGTTACAGCTTCCCATCCTGATCCATATTTATCCTTATACCAGTTATAGACATCTTTTATCGAACCTTTTGTAATTTCACCTATTATAGAAAATTCATTTTTACCCGTATCACCGTTTTTTGTTTTTGTCGACATTGAGAGTTTTACATCAGGATAAACAGGAGTATCTGACGGCCAGCCATCCGGCAGTTTTACATTTTCACCTATCTGTGTTTGCCCGCCTTTTTCATCCTTTATTGTAGCTCCTCCTTTATCAAGATTTAAATCAACATCTCCTCCTGCAGCATTTTCAATAGCCTTCTCTGCAATCTTTGTTCCGATTTTTGCACAGCCGGCAAATGATAAAATAATCGCCACTCCTAATATCACAATAATTGAAAATAAAACTTTCTTTTTCATTTCCTGCCTTTCCTTCCGATTGTTTTTAATTTTAAAATTAAGAATTAAATAAATCTTTGTTAATGCAAAAAACTGAATTTCTATTATAAGTTAAAAAAGTATAAAATATCCATATATTTTCAATAAAAATTGGCATTTCCTTTTTCATAATAGGAACAAAAGTAAGGCTGCAAGGATCAGGCCGGATGTTTCGAAAACACGCAACCTTTGCCCCAGCTTAGGCAAAGCTTGCTCGGATTCAGGCTTCGCTCTCCTCTTTACAGAGGAACCCTGCCCGCTCAGCCTTCATACGGTTTTCTCAACACCGAGCCTTATCCAATAATTTGTTTGCAATAATAAAATTGGAAATGCTTCCTCAATAAAAATTACCAATTCCGGTTTAATAAAACTGATAATTCCGGCAGACTTTTCAGGGATTTATTTCTTTTCAAGCTCAATCTTATAAAAACTCATGAATGCTTCGTCCGGTATTTCAACTTTACCAATTTTTTTCATCTTTCTTTTACCCTTTTTTTGTTTATCAAGAAGTTTGTTTTTTCTGGTTACATCACCACCATAAAGTTTTGCTGTAACATCCTTCCTGTAAGCTGAAATTGTTTCTCTGGCAATAATTCTTTTCCCTATTGATGCCTGAACCGGAATCTCAAACATATGTCTTGGTATTTCCTGCTTTAATTTCCTTGCAAACTCCCTGCCTAAGAAGTAAGCCTTATCCTTATGAACAATAACTGCAAGCTCATCAACCTTGTTGCCACCTACAAGAATATCAAGTTTTACAAGTTCCGACCTGCAATATTCCAGAAATTCATAATCAAGAGAAGCAAATCCTGAAGAAATTGATTTCAAAAGGTTAAAAAAGTCTACTATTATTTCCGATAATGGAAATTCATATTTTAACTCAACCCGCTCTGTAGAAATATACTGCATATCCTTATATACTCCCCTTTTCTGGTTTGAGAGTTTCATAATCTCACCGATATATTCCTTCGGAGTAATAATGGTTGCTGCAACATAAGGTTCTTCAATTGTTAATATTTTTTCTTCCTCCGGATAATCAGCAGGACTTTTTAAAAAAATTACTTCACCATTGGTTTTTGTTATCCTGTAAGCAACATTCGGGGTAGTGGTTAGAAGCCTTAAGCCATATTCCCTTTCCAGTCTTTCCTTTACAATTTCAAGATGGAGCAGTCCAAGAAATCCCATCCTGAAACCGGAACCAAGAGCAACTGAAACTTCCGGTGTAAATATAAGTGATGAATCATTAAGCTGCAGTTTTTTTAAAGCTTCCCTTAAATTTTCGTAATCATCACCATCAATTGGATAAAGGCCGCAATAAACCATTGGCTTTGGTTTCTTATAGCCGTGCAGGCTTTTTTTAGCAGGATTTACAAAAGAAGTAATTGTATCTCCAACAATTATTTTGTCAACTTCCTTAATACCTGAAACAATATATCCTACCTCTCCTGTTGAAAGTTCATTTTTTAAAATCATCCCTGGTGCCATTATTCCAATTTCTTCAACTTCCGTAACATAATTTTCCTGCATAAATTTTATCTTCATGCCTTTTGAAATTTTTCCATTTATGACCTTTATAAGAGAAACCACTCCTCTGTATGGGTCATATTTTGAATCAAATATGAGCACCTGCAGAGGGGCATTTTCATCACCGGCAGGTGCGGGAATCTCTTTTATTATACTTTCAAGAACTTCTTCAACGCCCTGCCCTGTCTTTGCAGATACCCTATGGATTTTACTTTTTTCAATACCCAAAATTTTATTTAATTCATCTGAAACTTCCTCGGGTCTTGCGCTTTTCAAATCTATCTTATTTATTACAGGTATCAGTTCAAGATTGTTATCTATTGCAAGATAGACATTTGCAAGAGTTTGAGCCTGAACTCCCTGGGTTGCATCAACAACAAGAAGAGCTCCCTCACATGCAGCAAGACTTCTTGAAACTTCATAAGTAAAATCAACATGCCCGGGTGTATCAATCAGATTAAACTGATATTGTCTTCCATCATTTTTTGATTTATACAATATGGTTACATAATGTGCTTTAATTGTGATGCCTCTTTCTCTTTCAAGTTCCATATCGTCCAGATACTGATCAAACATTTCTCTTGGACTGACGGTATGAGTATATTCAAGAATCCTGTCAGCCAGAGTGGATTTTCCGTGATCAATATGCGCTATTATTGAAAAATTTCTGATATATTTCTGATTGTTCATTTTTAACTTTTAAACCTGCTTTTTAAAGTATCTGAAGCAAATTTTACTTCTTCCATTTTAAATAAATAAGTTAAAATAATATATACTGCACCCCCCGTAATAATGGTTATCGCAAGAAGCAATAATAACATAAAAGTTCCCGACGAAAAGTATGCAACCAGAAATTTCCATAAATAATATACTATTGCACACATGATTGCTGATGCACCAATAATTTTCAAATAAGAAAGAAAAATTTTTCTGCCTCCAAGATATCTTAGTTTTTTTCTTAATATTATAAGGAGTACAATGACATTTATTGCTCCCACAATTGAAGTGGACAGGGCAACACCGCCAACATTTAAAAATTTTATAAGAATCCAGTCAAGAAGGAAATTGACACCGATTGAAGCAATTGCAACTTTCAAAGGTGTTCTTACATTTCTGAATGAATAAAATATTCTGTTTAAAATCATTAAAATGCCGAAAAATAAAAGCCCTATACTGTGAAAAATAAGAATACCTGATACTTTTGCAGTATCTGCTGACGTAAACTGATATCGTTCAAATAAAATTTTAATAATTGGATTTGCCAAAATTATGATGCCAAGACTTGCCGGTATCATCATATATCCTATTTCTCTCAACCCGAGCGATAAGCTTTCTTTCAAACCTTTTTGATTTTCATCAGCAGCCTGTCTTGATATATGCGGGTATAAAACTGTAATGATAGCTACGGAAAATAATCCAAGAGGAAGGTTTGCAACTCTCCATGATAAGCTTAGAGCTGTGGTATTTCCCGGTCCAAGACTTAAAGCAAAAAAATTATCAACGCCGTTGTTTATCTGCACAGCTCCAAGACTTAACATTATGGGAACCATCATACCAAAAATTTCTCTTACAGCTTTATTCTTAAAATTAATATTAAATTTATATTTTAAATTTGTTGACCTGATTTGAGGCATTTGAATAATGACTTCAAGTATCGACCCTGCCATTACACCTATTGCCATGCTTGCAATACTGATATTTTTTGCAAGAAGCACAACAAAGACAATGGAAACTGCATTCATAATAAAAGGAGCTGCAGCAGGAACTGTAAATTTGTTATGACTGTTTAAAATACTTGTCAGAAGGCCGGATATGCTCATCACTACAAGAGAAAAAATCATAATCCTGTTCATCGCAGAAAAGCTTGATATATCAAAATTGCTTCCGGAGATTTTTAAGAGCAGTGTTCCGATTGGAGTTGAAAAAATAAATATAAATGCCGAAATAATTGTGAAAACCAAAATAAATATATTTGTTACTGAACTGACAAAATCATTGACTTCCGCACTGTTGCCTTTCTTCAAATACAAAGTATAAACAGGTATGAAGGCCGCAATAATTATAGATTCTGCAAATAACACTCTAAACAGATTTGGAATAAAATATGCCCAGGTAAAAGCATCGGTTTCATAGCTTATTCCAAAATAGCCTGCCATTATCTGATCTCTGACAAGTCCTGAAATCTTTGAAAACAAAGTAATTATTATAACTAAAAATGTAGCATTGAAAATATTTTTTCTGTAATCCGTATTGGGCTGCATTATTTAAATATTGTAAATTAAATTGATTTAATATTAGCATAACTTGTTTTTTTAATAAAAAATGAATTATAGCATTTAAATTTTTATATTTTAAATCAATTAAATGTTTTTATTTGTTAAAAAAAATGCTAAAATAACTCCTCGTTTAAAAACAAATAATAAATATTGGAGTTATTATTTATGCCAAACATTAAATCACAGGAAAAAAGAGACAGGCAGGCAGTTAAAAGGACTCTTAAAAATAAAGTCCTTAAAACTAAAATAAAAAGCTATAAAAAGAAATTTGCAGAAAATATTGAAAGTAAAAACATCGAAGCAGCTAAAACTGATTTAAGCTTATATTTTAAAAGCCTTGATAAGGCTGCCAAAAAGAATGCTGTTTCAAAAAACTTTGCAACCAATAAAAAATCAAAAGCTGCCAGACTTTTAAATTCAATAAGTCAGGAAAAATAGATTTTTTAAAGACAAAATGGCAGCTCATTCAGATATATAATAAGATATATGAATTTAATTATTATGAATTAAACTGGATTTTGGATAAAAGATTGTAAAGAAAATTCATATAAGGTTCATTTATTTTCCTTTTCCTTATATCAAATTCATTTAAAATTCCAATAATTTTTATTATTTCACATATTGTGTAATTTCCTGCAAATTTAATGTATTTATCAATTATTTTTTGTATAAAAGACGGGCTTGCCTTTATATTTTTTTCCAGATAACTTTTAGCTTCAGCCCTTCCTTTATTTGTATCTTTTACATACATAATTCCCTTAAACATTGTAAATAACTGTTTTATTACTCCGGCGAAAACTTTATCATCTGAAGCCAGCATTGGAATCAGTTCTGCTGCCTTTTTAAAATTTTTATATCCTGTATAATCTACAAAATTAAAAATTGTAAATGTGATATTTCTATTTATAAGCCTCTTTACAATATCTTCATTTATAATTTTTGTGCTGTCGGAACATACGAATAAATAAAGTTTTTCATACTCGTTTTCAAGCAGGTTAATATCGCCGTTTATGTTTCCGACAAATAATTCCAGTGCTGCCGGTGTAATCTTTATTCCGTCCAGTTCAGTTTTTTCAAGTATGCGTTTTTTCAGGTTTTCACTTGCAGGTTTGCTTATAGTTATGATTTCTCCAAACTTTTTTGTCAAATCATGAAACATGGATGCTTTTCTGAAATCATCCGAAGTTAAAAAAATGGCAATGTTTTTCTGCGGATCTGGTGTTTCTGAAAAAAAATCAGATATTACTTTCAAAAGATCTTTTGAAATCTTTTCACAATTTTTTGCAATGATGACTTTTTTCATTGAAAAGAATGAAGGCGTATTTAAAAAATTATATAAATCTTTCTGATCTGCATATTCAGTTAAATTACAAACCCTTAAATCATTTTCTGTATCTATTTTATCTTTGAAATAAGACTTTATTTCTCTTATTTTATCATCAATAATGCTTTCACTTCTGCTTTCGATAAAATAAATTGCCTTCAAATCTTCAATTTTTTTATTTTCCAGAAATCCTGCCATATATAAATTGATTTAGAATCTATATTTTTAAATTTTTACGCAAACATTTAATATTGTTTTAATTTTAACTAGCAAATTCAATTTAAACAACAATCATATTTGGAAAACATTTTATATGAAGCAATAAAAATACATTCAGGTTCTTTTTTCAAATGATGCTTGATCCTCCTATCGTGTTAGTATTGTTGCTGCAGCATAGTTAATCTTAAGGGGGTATATCAATTGGAAACAATTTCCTTTGACCGTGTTTTCCTTATAATAAAGAAGTTTAATAAAGTTAAAGCTGTTATTAAACCTGTGTAATAAATCAGAATAATAAATTTACTTCCAAATATATCGGTATTTATAAAGCTTACGGGAAGGGAAATAAAAAAATCTGACATTTTTAAAATAATATCAATTAAAATTCCTGCAGGAATAATGCAAAATGAACCTGCTGGAAACCAGAAAATTGCAGATATTGAAGAAATAAAAAGATCTAGCAGTAAAATATAAAATACAGGGGAAACACAAAGATTTGCAATTATTGAAATCAATGAAAATCCTTCGAAATAATAAGAAAGAACAGGAAAAATAAATATGTTTATTGAAACTCCTGTAATAATTGTTTTTACAAAATAATTCTCTGACAAACTTTTAATCTTTAAAAAATAATTAAGCAGTTTTTTTATTACGGGATTGATAAAAATTATTGCCCCGACAGAAGCAAATGATAAAATAAAACCCGGATTGGTTAAATAATCCGGATTTAATAAAAGTACATTAATATATGTTAGAAAAAATATATTTGACTGAATAAAATCCTTATGAAGATTTTCTGCAAAAAGCACAAGGCAAAACATTATTGAAGACCTTAACATGCTGGCTTTCTCGCCAACGATAAAATTATAAAATATCAGAAATATGATTATAAAATAAAAGATATAAAAATTTTTTTTGCCTGAAAAAAAGCTTATTTTTTTAAAAATAAAATAAATAAAACCTGTTATTATGAAAATATGAAGTCCTGAAATAGCAAGCAGATGATAAATTCCGCTTTTCTTAAAACTTTCCGAAACTTTTTGTGGAATTTCTTCCTGATTTCCCAGTATTAATGCCGAAGCTATACTTGAGTTTGTTTTAACTAAATTATTATTATAAAGGCGATAGAGACAATCAGATATCTTGCTCTTAAGAATATAAGGATAAGATTTATATCCATTATTTTTAACAGAAATTATCCGCTCAGATTCAAAGGTATATGACTTACCGCCTTCTTTATTTGTATAAGACCGTATCCCTATTAAACTAATAAGAATAAAATCACTTAAATGAAATTCATAATCATTTTTATTTTTAAAACATATAAAGACGTTGCCGCAGTTATTTAATTCTTCAAAATTGCCTGTTTCTTTTTGAACAATTTTTAACTGATTTATCTTAAAATTAAAATAAGTTTTATTAAATTTTTTAAAAGGAGAGCTTATTATTCTGCCGCTGGCAATTAATTCAGTCTTTTCATCTTTAAAAATACTCTTATTATTTAACATCAGGTTGCCAAACCCATTAGTTTTTAAAAAATTAAGGTTTGAAATAGTAAAACTAATTATGAAAAAAAGCGTAAATGTAAGAATTAAAAAAAATGTATTTAACTTTTTTATGTTTAAAAGATTTTTTTTACAAATAAAACTGATAATTATAATAAGGAAGGAAATTAATATAAGAAAAATAATATGAATAAATCTGATATTGTAGTTTCTCAATACCAATAATTTAAACATAAGAATGCCGGATGTTACAGATACTGCCCAGTAAAAATAACAAAATTTCATACTATTATAAGATCTTTTATTGCATTAAATTTTTTATCACCGATTCCGGTTACATTTTTTAAGTCTTCCTTTCTTTTAAAAAAACCTTTACTGTTTCTATAATCTATTATTCTTTGTGCAAGTTCAGGCCCAATTCCAGGCAATAATTCCAGCTCATTTTTACCTGCAATATTTATATTTATTATCCTTGCTTGCGAGACTCGGCTTTCTGAATTTGCAAACTCATTATTTATATTTAAAGCAGAAGCCTCTTTTTTTGAAGGAATATACACTTTCTGGCTGTCAATTAAAATTTCTGCAAGATTTATAGAATCAAGATAAGCATCTTCTTTAACGCCTCCCGCTATTTCAATTAAATCAACGATACGTGTATTTTCGCTTAACTCATAAACTCCTGCATTATTAATTTCACCGCAAATATAAACTTTTATTTTTTTGGCTGTTGTCTCCTGTGTTTGTTTTTCCTCAAATGAACTATCAGTAAAAGTATCATCTGTATTTTTTGCAGTCTCAGGATTTTTGCTGGAATTTAAAATAGCCTTTAAGACATTTTCCTTTACCTTCATTTCGTTATTTTGCCTTATTGTCAGTAATGACAGAATTATGATAACTATTATAATTGCCATAAAAACAGAAATATGAAACTGCCTGCTTTTTTCATACCTGAAACTTAAAAATTTAAATGCAATTTTATTTAATTTGTCACGAAGATTCATATATATATTTTTACATTAATATTTATTTGCATAATAACATAAAAAAGCTTATAATCAAATATATATTTCTTGTATGATTTGGCTGATGGCTAATGATTATTTATACCAGGAGCAAAATTTTCAATCATCTATGTCTGTGATTTATAAATAATTTATGAAGATAAAAATAGAACCCCATACTTTACATAGATCAAAAGAGCGTGGTACTAATAAAAAGGAAATTATTGACGTCATAGAAACAGGCCGTGAGGTACCTGCTAAATATGGTTATATGGCTAGATTTAAAATATTTAATTTTAATAGTAAATGGCTCGGAAAATATTACAGGCAAAAGACGGTTAAGGTATTTTATACTATGAAGAAAAATACTATAATAACAGTAACAGTTTACGTATTTTATGGTAAATGGAAGTAAAAAAATGAAAATAATTTATGATAATTTAACAGATGTTTTATATATCCGTCTGGATGAGAGAACACAAAAAGTTATGAATAAACAAATAGCAGATGATATTGTTCTGGATTTGGGTAAAGACGAAAAACTTGTTGGCATCGAAATTATTAATGCGTCAAAACATATAAAAATAAATAATCTTTTACAATTAAAAGACAATTATCAAAAAATTGCCATATAGTTTTATAATAATGGCAGCAATTCATAAGAACCGGCTCCCCGTAAGTATATAACAGGAATATATGACGGAATTTATGATCTCTATTAAAAAATAAAAGATTTTTTGAAAAAAGAAACAGCTAGAATTAATATAGTTAAAATAAAAGGATATATTTTAATTCCAGACAGCTTCTAAGATAGGAAACAGCTTTCTATTATTCTTCTATTTTAGTTTTGTAAATAATATGGTCTTGTTGATAAACCCAATAAAGACTCTCTCCATCCCAAGCTAAGTCTCTTATTCCTCCACTTTCCTTGGGTCCTTTTATATATCCATTAGGTTCACCGTTCGTTGATATTCTCATAGCAATATTTCCTCCCTTGCTTCCAACCCAGAAATTATTTCCATCCCAGACAAGTCCCATATCAAGCGAAGGTGTTATTCCCTGTAAGGTAATTAAATCACCAGTTTCATTCCCATTTCTATCAAGTCCATATATGGTTTTATTAACCCAATGAAGAACCCTTAAATTCTGTCCATCCCAAGTGATACCTACGGGAATCAATTGCCCTATAGATGTGATACTAAATTTTTTTAATAATTCACCGTCAGTGCTATAACTGTAAATTTTTCCTTCATTCCAATTATTTGCCCAAATAACTTCATTATCCCATGTTAAATTTGTATAACCACTATTATGTATGTCATCTCTGCTTTCACACTCAACTTGAAAAGCGGAAATAACTTTTCCACCATCATCAAGTTTTGCTATCTGCCAGAATATTGGACTACTTTGATAAGTTATTACCCAGAAATTACTACCATCCCAGGTAAGGCCATCAATTTTTATATCTTCATTGGTGAGAACTTCTTCCCAATTTGATGTTAACTCTAAATTAGCATTTTCTGATAAAGTTTTATCTTTATCTTCTGTTTCTTCCATACTAATTTCCTTTTCAGTAATAGCTTCAGTTTTTTGAGAATCCGACTTGCTTTCCTCTAAAGCAGTTTTTGTAACTGTCTCTGTTATTTCTTTATTTTGTACCCTGCAGGATAATATGGAAAGTGAAAATATAATAATTATTATTATGCTTAATACTAAAAGTTTCTTTTTCATTTTATCCCCTATCTTAATAAAGTTAATAAAACATATATTTTATAAAACATCGCAATACTAAATATCTTTATATTTTCATTCCTGTAAGTGTTACACCCTTTATCATCTGTCTCTGAGCTAAAGCAAACACTATCATTACAGGTAAAACTGATAGTGTCGCCCCTGTGACAACCATATCAAATCTTTTGCCAAACTGGGAAGCAAGAGCAACAATCCCTAAAGGAAGAGTGCGCATATTCTCATTTGAAATTATCATCATAGGCCACCATAATTGATTCCAACTAAATAGAAAGTTGAAAATCCCAACTGCTCCCATTGCTGCACTAGTAAGAGGAGCAATTATTTTATAATATATCTTGATTTCACTGGCACCATCTATTCTAGCAGCTTCTATTAACTCAATAGGAATTCCTTCTGTAAACTGGCGCATTAAAAAAATGCCAAAAGGGCTTATCGTGAACGGAAGTATTAAACCAATATAAGAGTTTGAAAGTCCAATCTTTGAAATAAATAAATATAGAGGCAAAATAATTGAAGCAAGCGGGATCATCATTCCAGATATACACAAAATAAAAATTATATTTTTTCCTTTGAAATTATATTTTGCAAATACATATCCAGCAAGAGAGCTTGTAAATACAGTTAAAATAGAAATAGCTGCTGATACTACTAAACTATTTAAGAATAATCTACCAAAATTTAATTGCTTAAAAATTGTCAAATAATTGTTAAAAGTAAAATCTTTAGGAAGAAAAGTTGGAGGTATTTGCACAATCTCTATCCCTGGCTTGAAAGAAGACATAATCATCCATAAAAAAGGAATTGAAAAAACTAAACATATTATAATCATGACAAGATTATTTACTGATCCTAAGAATATTTTTTTACGGACAGCAGATTTCATTAGCTGTAAACACCTCTTCCCTTTTTTAGTACTCCCACTTTGGCTTTAATATTTTAAATTGAATAATTGTTACTATTAATATAATAATAAACATGATAAAGCCCACAGCAGAGCCTTTATCAATCTGCATACGCAATAACCCTTCATTATAAACAAGAAGACCCAAGACATAACTTGAAAATCCAGGTCCACCTGAAGTTGCGCCTGTTCCTCCTCCAGAAGATGTCATTACAAAAATAAAATCGAATACCTGAAAAGCATTGATCATAGTATAAACCGCTATGAATAGAATGGTATGTCCAAGCAATGGAAGAGTAATCCGGAATAAAATTTGAAAAGGTTTGGCGCCGTCTATTCTAGCAGCTTCCACAAACACTCCGGGCATGTTCATTAGCCCTGTAAAAAAAATTAATGTAGAAAACCCCAGAGTTTGCCAAATGTCTGCAGCAACTACACAAAATAAAGCTTGTTTCGCATCTGCTAAAAAATTTTGTGTTGGTAAACCAATCATTCCAAGAATCGTATTAAATAAACCGAATGTCGGCTGGTACAAATACAAAAATAAAATCCCTATAGCTGAAGCAGAACATAGCACAGGTAAAAAAATTAAATAAATATATAATCGCTGCATTCTTTTAACTTGATCAAGCAGCAAAGCTATAATTACACCAATAACAACTACAAACCCTGTTTTTAAAGCAACATAAATTATTGTATTTGAAAGAGCTTTTATAAAACGTGGGTCTGTACTAAAAAGTTTGATATAATTAGATAAACCTACAAATATGCTCCCAAATGGATTTTCAGGTATCCATAAATGTAAGGAAGCCCATATTGAATAAAATAGCGGGTACCATATAAATAAACCGTAAAATATTAATATAGGTATAAGAACTGATAACAGAAAACCTCTATGCTTCTTCATTTAATAACCTCTTCTTCAAAAAAGAATATTGGAGGGATTTTAATCCCTCCAAATAAATTTTTATGGGAACTAGAACCCAAATTCTTCACCAAATCCTTCGTATTTTATTATTGTATCTTCAGCATTCGGATACTTTGCTCTAGTTCTTGTATTCTGATCATTAAGCTCTGTTTCCATTTTTGCTAACCCATCGTCAACAGAAATTTGATCATGTATTATTGCATCTATATTAGGCCACAGAATATCATATAGCATTACATCAGCATCAATAAAAGGACCCCAGAACCTATACTGTCCAGCTTTTATTGATTCAATTACTGGAGCTAAATATGCACCTTTTCCATTTACATAATAATCATTCTTAAATACAAGACTTTTTAAAGGAGAAAGTCCAGGATTAGCATCTAGGAACAGTAGCTGTCCTTCTTCAGAGGCAAGATATTTTAGGAATAAAAATGCTGCATCTTTCTTAATACCCTCAACGTATTTTGGCATAACTGCATTCCATGTATCTGTATGACTCATAACTGGCAATTTTCCCTCTACAAATGCTGGTTTACCAATAAAACCAAAATTAAGATCTGGATAAGCAGTTTTGGCAAAAGGCAAGAATTCCGGCCACATAAAAGCCATTGACGTTAATCCTTGGGTAAGAGCACTCATAGAGTCAGGAAGTTCCACACTATCTACTTTATAAGTATCGAATAAGTCATGGAAGAAGTTCATTACTTTTTTAGTTTCAGGAGTCTGTAGAGTAAATTTCTGGGTTTCATTGTCCCAAAACTTCCCGCCTGCATCTACAATGTAGCTATAAAAAAACATTGGGTCATTTGATTCTTGAAAGCTTAGGCCACCATGAACTAATTTACCATCTGCATCATACTTGGAAAGCTTCTTAGCATAGTCCATAAGCTGATTAATGCTGTCAAATTTTTTGGGTAATTCTAACCCTGCTGCTTTAATATCATCTACATTTACAATAAATCCAGAATCTCCAGGAGGATCTGGGATTCCAATTGCCCAAATTTGTTCATCAATATGACATTGAATATAGTTTTCAGGAAGCATTTCTTTTTTCACAAACTCTGTTGTTACAACTCCTGGAGAAAGTGGCTGGAGATTACCTGGAATGACCCATTCAGTTATTGTTGTTCCTGGAGTTGTAAATATATCAGCTCCCTTTCCTGAAACCAAAGAAGAACGCATCTTAGCAGTAAGTTCAGCCTGTCCTGGCTGGGGTTCCAAAACTACAGTGATGTTTGGATATTTTTTCTGGAAACCTGATATTACATTATTATAGCCATTTACATGTGGATCAAACGCCATACACCATAGTGTAATTGAAACTTTCTCTGTAACCTTAATCTCTTCAGCCGCTGCAGTTGTTGCTGTTGTCTCTGCTGCTACAGTTGTTTCAGCTGCTGCAGTTGTCTCTGTGGTTTTTGCTTTACAACCGATCAGTGAAAAAGTAGCAATCATGGAAATCATAATCCCCATAATAAAACAATATAATAATAACTTTTTCATATTTAATCCTTTCTCTTTTAAATCTAAGTCGTTTGATATAGAATCTTTTCTGAGATTTATTTTAGGTATGGGGTAATCTTCTCTAAAAACTCTAACCTGATAAATCTCACTTTTTATTTTATCACCTTACATCACCTCCTATTGCCCCTACTATGGTTCTCAATTATGTTTCATTAAATTATATATTCTTTTATCACCTCCTATCTTTTAATTACCCTCAATTACAGCTTATAATTATTATTTCCTGCTGATTGAATATTGATAATTATTAAAACCTTCCAAATTTTTCAGCTGCTTCTGTAACAGCATTTATATTGTCGAGGGGTGTTCCAGGAGCAATATTGTGTCCATCCATAATTATATATCCTGGTGTATTCTTTAAAATCTCAATAGTCTCATGAACATCTTCCATAACTTCTTCTGGTTGATTATCGTGCAATTTAACTGTATTTATCCCTCCAAGTAATATAACTTTACCACCCATTATTTTTTTTATTAGATTTTTATCAGTTAAATAACTAAAACCCATATATCTATCTATGCCAATGTCTTCTATCCAATATTTCAATAGATGATCAGCCTTTCCACAGTTGTGACCCTGTACCATCAAACCCTGTTCATGAATATAATCTGAAAGTTTTTTAAGTGGAGCTAACATAAATTCTTCAACTTGTTTTGGTGACATCTGGGCTATTCCATCATCTCCAATATGAATAATCCTTTCATTAAAATCACTGCAAAATGCTAATTTACCATCATTTAACTTCCTAACAGCATCTAACCAGTCGATAGACTTTCCCACGATTATATCTAATAATTCCTTTACCCAATCAGGTCTATCATAAAAATCCATAGATAATACCTCAACACTTCGGAGATCCCCAGCTAATGTAGCTGGACCAATAATTCCTCCACCGCCCATATAAACACAATCCACTGCTGATAATACTTTCCCATCAGAAAAACAAATTTCATAATCTTCTGCTATTTTTTTCATTTCAGCAAAAAATGAAATCATTTTCCCATGAATTCCATTATTCACATAATCTACATCTCGGAGTTGATCAAGGTCATCATTCTTTTGAAGTAAATGCGGCCTTTCTATCCAAGGAGAGTCATTTTTAGAAAAAACAATATCAGCCCCAAATGCATTTGCATCTTCTACCCACATAAAATCTGGATAAAGAACAATCTTATGAAAATCAGATTTTACATTTTCCATTATCCACTTCTGTCCTAATAGCTGTGCCTCTAACATTGTTTTAGGATCATTTAAATATTCATCAAATCTATTACCGTATCCAATAATAGGAAGCCAGTATCTGGCGCCAATATAATGTAAAATAGGTATACGGTCTGCTTTCTTAAAATTTATTGTCTTATCCCATCTGTTTTTCCTCTTAAGAATTTCTTCATAAGACAAATTTACATTTACTTTATTCATATTTATAACTCCACTTAAATAATAAATATCTTTTATAAAACCTTCAAAAATCTCACTTTATGCAGATTTTAAAGGAGCACATGAATTTCTGACAATCAGCTTACAACCTAGAATTACCTCTTTCTTTTTTCTTATAGTTCTACCCTCCAGAGTATCTATAAGAATTTTTGTCGCAATATTACCACATCTAAATTTTGGATAATTAATTGTTGTTAATGGGACTTTTAATAATTTTGTAACGCCAATATTATCGCAACCTATTATTGAAATATCCTCCGGAACTGATAATCCCAATTCATCTATTGCTTCTAGTGCACCTATTGCAATTATGTCATTAACAGCTAATATAGCTGTGATATCTTTATGATTGCTCAGCAATTCCAACGTAACATTGTAGCCCCCTTCACTGTTGTAAGCACTTCTAGTTATAAAATAATCTTTTATTTGAATATTGTTCTCTTTCATTACATCTTTATATGCCAATAATTTTTGATTTGCCGGAAACATATTCGGCCCTCTTAGAAATGCAATATTTCTATGTCCCAAATTGATTAAATATTTTACTGCCTCTCTTTCACCTTGATACTCATCACCAATAACGTAATTTTTAGAAGTGCTTGATAGCTTACAAGTTACAAATATATGAGGAAATTCATTCATTTTTAATCTGTCCAAAACACTTGATTTAAAATCCAGTGTTGATATAAGTATTCCATCAACACTCCTCTCCATAAGCATGTTTAAATACTTTTCAGCAACTGCTTCCTCAAATCTTGATTCGCATACGATAACACTATAATTATAACTCTCAGCTGCTCTTATCACTCCTCTTGCTAATCTTGAATAATACGGATTTTCTATATCTCCTACTATAAGTCCGATGGTTTTGGTTTTCCTGGTTACTAAACTTTTAGCAGAGTTATTGGGATAGTAGCCAGTTTCATCTATAATTTTTAGTATCTTTTTCCTGGTTTCATTTTTTACATGCTTTTCATTATTAATCACCCTTGATACTGTTTTTTGTGAAACCCCAGCTAATTTTCCAACATCAGCTAATGTATATCTTCTCATATGGCTTCTATTCGTTTAAATATTACTTTTTTAATATTTATATTTTTCAATAAATGGAATATTTGTATTAATATCAGGCCCAAAAAACTTTATGATAAGCAAATCTGTTTTGCCGTCGTTTTTTACCGTTAATGGTTGGATTGCTCTATCGTGAGAAATCAGAAGTTCATCACACTGGAAATTTCCAGCTTCAATCTTGTGGCCATCATAAGTTCCTTTACCTCTCCAAACCAGTATGTTATAAACACCATTTTCTTTACTGATAAAACTCTGACCAGGTTTTACTACTAATCTCTTACCTGAAAACTTTGTTGTATTGTAAAATATCCAGTGCTCTACACCACCTGTTTGCTTTGTCTCTTCAATAAAAATATTTTTCAGGTAATGATTTTCGTAAAAATACGGATCGCCGTTGGCTGGCCAGTCAAGTTGATTAAGTATTACTTTTTCGCCTAATTCTTCTCTGTCTTCTTTTCTTACATCCTTAAATAAAAGTTCCTTTGAAATAATTTTACCCGCATTAAGCGCTTGGAGCATTGCAAAGACGTCAGAGTCTTCCTGAAGTTCCAGTGTCAGCGCAGTTCCTGGAGCATGGAGTACCCCGGAGGGCAGGAAAAATCCTTCACCAGAGACATTAAGATACGCCCTTGCATACCGTAAAATCAGGTCATCTTTCCATTCTACAAGGTATGGCAGCAGGATATCGTACTTCTTCTCATCAACTATATAGGGGTGAACACCAAAAAAAGTCTCCGGATGGGGTCCAGTTTCTACATCATCCAGGAAATAATAGGCTTCATCCTTTGAATTCCTGCCGACAAGTCTTGCATCCTTTTCCATCTGATGGATATGGTAAGGAATCCTTACGCCAAAATCATAGATCTTGCAGAGCCTCCCCAGTCCTTTATGTGTTTTGGAATATTCCCTGCCCATGATAAGGTCGCCTGCTTCTTCAACAGCAGTTTTAAGCGTTATATTTTCATTTGAATGCGTTTCAAGATAGCTTAAACCTTCATCATCAGGACTTACAGCATTATCCGCAAGTGTTACAGAAGCAAGCCATCTTTCACATATAAATCCTCTTTTGCCTACATTGTATTCTTTTTCCGTAAGCCCAAGCCTTCTGCCGGGCGGCAGGAAATCCCGTGCAACCCAGGCAGGTTTCAAATTAAGAACACCATTGCCCTTTTCAAGGGCCTTTTCAACAATCAATTGTTTTTTCATAACTTTAGTGTCATACCCTAAATTCTATGCAAATTTAAAACTCTAATGGATAGTGGCCATACTTTTCAGCAGCAAGATGCAGGGCTAATGCGTTTTCTGGAGGCGTGTCTTTCATAATAGCGTTACATGTCCCAAGCACAAATCCACCATTATAACCAACCTTTTCAATTAGGTATTTAACCTGATGATCTACTTCTTCACAAGTTCCAAATGGTAATAGTTTATTAATATCAATATTTCCTAAAAAAGCCAGCTTATCCCCATATCTTTTTTTATAAAAAACAATATCATTTTGTGCTGCAGGCTGGATGGCATGTAAACCATCCACACCTAAATCAACAATCATATCCATAACTTTATTTTGATTTCCACATGCATGAAAAACAACAGGCTTATTGAGTTTGTGTACTTCATCAACAATCTTTTTTACAAATTGAAAGTCTAATTCCCAGATAAGATCTGGTGATAAAAATGTTCCGGTATTATATGCATAATCATTTGCTAACCATATGCAGTCAGCGCCCTTTTTTATTGCCTTTTTTGCAATTTTTATCTGAAGATCTACAAGCCTCTTAGTAAAAAGCTTGATTTCCTCTTTACAATCAAAAACCCCGAGCATATATTGTACAACTCCAATCAAATTTGCTACTTGAAAATAGCCTGTGTCTAATTGACAAACCACAAACAGATCACTTTCATTTACCCATCTCTCTAAATTATCAAATCCAAAATCCTCAACATTTGGAAATTTATACTCTGCTAATGATTTAATATCAGGTACTGGTGGTTTAATTACTTCTGTAGTAGTAGGTGTTACTAAAAATTCCATTCCCCATACATTTCTTTTTATTTCATGACCTTCTGTAGTTTTTTTAATTGTCTTTATAGGTTCTCGAGGAAATACATGGGCATAATCAAATACTAATAATTCTCTTACTCTTAATTGCCTTTTAAAAAATTCATCTGAAAAATTTTCAGTCATCCAATAAATAAGAAAATTTCCTTCTTCATCAATTGGTTTTGTTCCTAATAATTTATTTACAACTTTAGGATCAACCATAGGATCACCATGAGGAACTTTATCAGGTATGCCATTTCGATATAACACAGTTAGCATTCTTTCTTTATGATTCATTTCTGTTCTTTCTTCTATTTAGAATTACGATTATTAAAATATGTCTTGCTTGGATGTTTTTAAATAATATTTACAATTTATTAATAATTTTTTACCTCATATGTTAGCGCTGTCTGACAGCCTTGTCATAAGGATATTAAAAAAATTTTATAATGTCAATAGCAATTCTGCATCCTCTTCCTCTATAACCCCAAATCAAGCTTAAAAATATCCTTTTTTTAACAATATATAAAGATAACAATTTCACAAATGATAAAATTTTTTAATTAATTTATTGATTTTTTTGATTTGGGTTATTTTGCAATACTGTCCCATTTCATTCTGCAATAAATAACGGTGGTATTTATATATTTATACTTTGAAGAAAAATATTATAATAACAGTAACAGTTTGCGTATTTTATGGTAAATGGAAGTAAAAATGAATATAATTTATGATAATTTAACAGATATTTTATATATCCGTCTGGATGACAGAATACAAAAAGTTATAAATAAACAAATAGCAAATGATACTGTTCTGGATTTGGGTAAGGACGAAAAACTTGTTGGCATCGAAATTATTAATGCGTCAAAACGGATAAAAATAAATAATCTTTTACAATTAAAAGACAATTATCAAAAAATTGCTATATAATTTTTATGATAACGTAACAGCTTTTTATTACTTGAAAATATAAATTACTGATATGTTTGCCTTTAATTCAAGTTCCTGCGGCAATATGACTGGAACAGCAGCATTGGCAGCTTTTAACTGATCAGAAGTTTCATACTTTATAGGTCCCGGATAAGATGTGCCTCCTTCATTTACCGAATAAATTTCAACAATATCTGCGGCCATTGCTTTGGCAATTGCATCAGCCTTATCATTTGCATCTTTTACTGCTTTAGTTAAAGCTTCCTTTTTTGCAGCTTTTTTAGCATCATCACTTAAATCGTAATTTATTGAAGAAATGTCAGTTGCGCCAGCTTCTACTGCAGTTGATATAACAGTTCCTATTTTTTCTATTTTTTGAGTTGTAACAAGCAAGGTGGTTACCGCATTAAATGCATATATGACAGGCGGTTTATTTTCAACATAATTATATAAAGGGCGAAGGATATATCCTGTAGTCTCAATTTTTAAATCACTATCACCGGATGCTTTTATGGCAGTTATTACATTCTGCGTTTCTTTTGAATTTTCATTTACTGCTTCCTCGCTTGAAGGTTTTTCAGTTGAAATTATTATATTTACCATTACAATATCCGGCATAACTTTTACTGTTTGTTCACTGGTTACAACAATTGTTTTTGCCCCACTAAGTGCAGGTGTTTTTTGGGAATCTGCAGTGCTTCCATAAACAGTTTCATCTGTAACTGTCTGGGTTGTTACGGATTCATTTGTATACCTTGGCGGTTTCTGCCCTATACAGCCCGGCAAAATTACAGCAGAAAATGCAATAAAAATAACTATGATAAATGAAACTGATATAAATTTTATTTTTTTCACAGTCATTTATATTTCCTTTCTTCCATTTCCCTTAGTATTTTTTAAAATTAATGCTGTAAATCAGCACACAACCATGCTGAAGAGCTTATCCCTTACATAGATTTTTTTTATTACTTTTCTGTCTTTTATATAATTTTTAATCTTTTCTGAAGAAAATGCAAAATTTTCAATCTCCTTTTCAGGAGTGCCAACAGGAAACTGCATTTTATCCCTGATTTTTCCATTTATCTGAAAAACTACCGTGGCCATCTCATCCATAACAGCTTCTCTGCTGAAATCTGGCCATAAAACTTTATGTACGCTAAATTTTCTTGCAAATTTGAACCATAACTCTTCAGATATAAAGGGAGCAATTGGAGAAATAAGCAATATGGCCTTTTCTGTTGCCTCATATATAAGATTATAATTTAAATCCTGCGGCTTAACTTCATCATTGTACTTATACATTATATTTACAAGTTCCATTATTGCGCTTATTGCCGTATTGAAGTTAAATCTAAAGATATCCTCAGTAACTTTTTTTACAGTCTTATGCAGTTTTTTGTAATAATCTTTTTCAAGCGTGCTTAAATCTGACATAATAATTTCAGGACGTGGATCTTCCGGTTTTTTATCCAAACTCATATGTCCGTAATTTTTTAGATTTGAAATATTCTGATTGATAAGCCTCCAGAATCTGCTTAAAAACCTGTAAGATCCTTCAACACCGCTGTCACTCCAGTCAACAATTGAATCTGCCGGTCCCACAAATAAAATATAAAGCCTTAAGGTATCTGACCCATATTTATTATAGATTTCAGAGGGATTAACTATGTTTCCCTTTGATTTTGACATCTTCTGCCCGCCTAAAGTTACCACGCCATGCGGATAATACCTTGTAAAAGGCTCCCTGAAATCTATGAGATTTGCATCATGTAAAACTTTGGTAATGAATCTGGAATAAATAAGGTGCATCGTAGCATGTTCAATACCTCCAATGTATTGGTCTACAGGCATCCAGTATCTGACATCATCTTTATTAAAAGGTTCAATGTCGTCATGAGGACTGCAGTATCTTAAAAAATACCAGGAAGAACATACAAAAGTATCCATTGTATCAGTTTCTCTTACAGCTTTTCCCCCGCATTCCGGACAGGCAGTATTTACGAATTCATCAATGTATGCAAGCGGTGAAAGCCCTGTTGGTTTAAAATCAACATTATATGGCAGAATAACCGGTAAATCTTTTTCAGGAACAGGTACAGTTCCGCATTTTTTACAGTAAATGACCGGAATTGGTGCTCCCCAGTATCTTTGTCTTGAAATTAACCAGTCCTTTAATTTGTAATTTATTTCTGCATTTCCTATATTGTTTTTTACCAGAAAATCAATTACTGCCTTTTTTCCTTCTGTTGATTTTAAACTGTTAAAGCTTCCGGAATTAACCATTATTCCTTCACCAGTATATGCTACCTGAACTTCATCTGATATTTTTCCTGAAGCTGAAATTACTTCTCTTATTTTTATTTTATATTTTTGTGCAAATTCAAAATCCCTTTCGTCATGAGCAGGAACAGCCATTATTGCACCTGTACCGTATTCCGAAAGAACATAATTTGCAATCCATACTGGTACCTTTTCCTTATTTAGAGGATTTATGACGTATCTTCCGGTAAATCCCCCGATTTTCTCTACTTCAGCTGATCCTCTTTCAATTTCAGTTTGTTTTGAAATTTTGTTTTTTAATTTTTTTATTTCTTCTTTAATTTTTGGGTCTGTAACAATCTTATCTACCAGCGGATGCTCCGGAGCTAATATAAAAAATGTTACACCAAACACTGTATCAGGTCTTGTGGTAAACACCGGTATCTCAATTTTCTCATTGTCATCAGTCAGTTTAAAATTAATCCTTGCTCCCTCACTTCTGCCTATCCAGTTTTTCTGAATTGTTAAAACTCTTTCCGGCCAGCCTTTTAGCAATTCCATATCATCAAGCAAGGACTGTGCATATTTTGTTATCTTAAAATACCATTGTGTAAGGTTTTTCCTTACAACTTCAGTGTTGCATCTTTCACATCTCCCGCTTATTACCTGCTCATTGGCAAGAACAGTCTGGCATGAATTGCACCAGTTTACCGGGCCTGATTTTTTTTCTGCCAGATCCATTTTATATAAAAGCAGAAAAAGCCATTGAGTCCATTTATAATAATCAGGTTCACATGTAACTATTTCATCGTTAAAATTATATGTCATCCCCATTCTCTTAAAAGCAGTTCTCATCCTGTCAATATTTTTAAAGGTGCTTTCTCTTGGATGCATTCCGCTTTTAATAGCAGCATTTTCCGCAGGGAGACCAAAAGCATCATAACCCATTGGATGTAAAACATTATAGCCTTTTCTGCTTTGCAGTCTTGCAATTACATCCCCAATTGTATAGTTTCTTGCATGACCCATATGGGGCTCCCCGGAAGGATATGGAAACATTTCAAGACAGTAAAATTTTTGTTTTTCTTTTACTGTCTTAAGATCGTTTATTTTATTTTTTTCCCACTCAATATTCCACTTTTTTTCAATAGCCTTGTGATCATAATTCTCAATATTTTTAATGCCAGGCAATTTAAAATCCTTTCCCTGTAAAAAAATCAGAAAATGTAAAAAAATAATTATTCATGATTAGAATCCGGTAAAGATATTTAATCCCACTTAACAATTTTTGAATCTTTCCACAACCGTTCAAGGTTGTAAAACTGTCTAAATTCTTCAGAAAAGATATGTACTACAAAATCATTATAGTCAATCAATATCCAGTTACCTTCAGTTAAACCTGATGTATGAAGCGGGGAAAAACCAAGTTGTTTTAGTCTGAACTTTATTTCATCTTCAATCGCAGTTGTCAGCTTTATATTTTTAGCTCCTATTATTATAAAAAAATCTGTAATTATAAGCCTGTTTTTCATTTCAAGGATATTTAAATATTCAGCGCCTTTCCTTGCAGCAATTCTGGCAACATATTTTACAACATCCTTTATATTGTCCTTATTTAGTTTTAAACCTTTTTTTTCTATTTCTAACAATTCCTTTGGTTCAGAATAAGCGGTTTTTTCTCTTATTTTATCCTCACTTTTACGTATAATCTTTTCCTATTATGACACTGATCATAACTTTATCAGGATTATTTTCAGAATATTTTACAACCCCAACTCCAAGTATTTCCTGAATCTTGCTTGCAAGGTTTTTAATTTCATCGTTATCGCTGAAATATATTATTTCCGTTTGCTTATAATTAAAGTTTGCAGCATTCTTTGTTTCAGTAACCTCTATTACTTTTGTCTGGTCATTCAGTTTGTCTTCAAGCTGTTTTTGAACTTTCTTTGCAATACCCTCTACTCCTACGCCATTTAATATATTTATTTTAGCTGCAATGGTTTCCTGCTGCGATGTCTGCGTTGTACTGCTGCCTTCCTTTCCATAATCAGCACCTACAATAATAACAATATTCTGCACTGCAGCTTCCTCATTTTTTGTAATATTTCCTACTTTTAATATATTTTTTATTTCATCAGCTATTACCATATATGAAGGATCTTTTGAGTTAACAATAATCTGAGTTGCAGAATAATTGGAATTATCAGCATTTTTTGCTTCAAGCACATTAAATTTTGCCGTACCGTCATCATATTTTAAATCTTTAAACAATGCACTTACTTTTCCAGCAATTCCGGGCGTGCCAACTCCATTTAAAACCTGAAGATCAATAGTTACATTATTTAACTGTGTACTTGCAGTTATATCACTGCCTGTAATATTAAAAATCTGTGCTAATTTTGAAATATCCGGAACATAAAATATATTTCCGCCTTCCAGTTCAACTGTAGTAACATCAAGAGGATAAACAGTATTGTTTTCAGAGTTTAATTTTGAAACAGTTGAAACAAGCTGGTATATTTCTGAATCTGTCAGATTGGTTTCATAAAAATTTTTTATTGAATTTAAACCTTTCTTAAGATCTTCATCATTGCTTCCGGCTAACTGTAAAAATAATGCATCAAAAATCTTTTTCTGGTTTATGGTCAGATTAGCTACAACATCCTTTTGGGTTCCGCTGAAATACTCAAGATAACTTACAGCCATCACTGCATTTAATTTATTTTCCCCTTTCTTGAGATCAATAGGGCTTCCATCCTCAATATTGTTGATTGTAACTGCTTCATCAAGATTAATATTAATTCCTCCAAGCTTTTCAGTAATATTCTTGATGTCCAGGATAATATATTTGTTTATATCCATACCAAGAGCTTTTTTAAGTGTAAGGATAAGCAAATCCATTCCACCGAATTTTACTGATTTATCAGCACTTTCAAGACCAAAACCTGGTATATCCATAAGCGTATTTACAGGAATTGCAAGAGTTGTAAGCTTATTATTTTTGCTGTCAAATTTGGAGTAAAAGATAAAATTAATATCAGGCTCAAGAAGATTATCCTGTGCACCTGCAACCACTATGCTTAAATCCTCATTAAGCTGCAGATTGGAAGGAATATTAATTGTTTCGGCAGAAGTTGTTTCAGTGCTTTTTGCACTTTCAAGAAATTTATTTTTAATAAACTTATACCCGAAGAAACTTCCTATGGCTACAGCTATAACTAAAAGAAAAATAAAAATACTTGAAGCAATAATCTTTCTCCGCCTTCTTCTTTGTTTTATCCTTTTAGTTCTTGCTGTATAATCTTCAGGATCTTCACCTGAAGGAACTTCCTCATTATCACTGTAGTTAAAATCCTCATCTTTGAAGAAATCATCACTAAATCTGTCCTTATATCTTTTTATTTCCGGTTCATTGTTTTTTTCTTCTTCAAAATTGTTTTCATCTCTTTCAGATGATCTGTATTTTTCTGCATCATCCTGTTTATTCGCTGGATTTATATCATCATCCTTCTCCTCATCACGGGGATATTTATGCTTATTTTCTTCATAACGCGAATATCGTCCTCCGCCAAAATAATCATCATCTTTTTTAAAGAAATATTTTTCCTCCCTGCGGTTGGAGAAATATTCTTCATCATCAAATTTTTCATCTTCTGGAGCCATCTGTCAAACCTCCATAAAGTTTTAGAATATTATTCCAGATTTTAAAAGTATTGCTGTATATGTTTTTATTTTTATTTATTATATAGATTATATTATTTTTATAAACTTCCAGTAAACAGAAATTAATATTTTTTAATGCTAATTTTCTTAAATAAAATACTTCTTTGTAATTTCTTCCATCTTCAAGTTTATCAGATATATAAATAATTTTATCAGTCATGCTCATATTGCAGTATCCGGTGGTATGATATTTTATTGAATTTAATATCTCTTCATCACTTAAATTAAATTCATCCCTGACAATAAATGCTCCTGCAAAGCCATGAAGAAGACAGCTGATCTCAAAATCTGCCCGGGTTGCATTAATTTCATCCTTATTTTTTAATGCAATTTTCTTCAGTTCTTCTGCATCAAATATTCTTCCGTAATCATGAAGCAGTGCTATTTTGCAAAGTTTGTAATAAACTTCCTGATTTTTCTTGAAATCTTCGGATTCCTTATTTTTATCATCTTTTAAAATATATTTTTCTGCAAGCATTTGTGTATAAAATAAAGTTGAGATAGTATGCTTGTATAAATCAGGAGGATAAACGTTGCTGATTTTTTTATTAATGTTTAAAATACATTCCTTTTGATTTTCGTTTAATATAAGTTTATTTATAAAGTCCATGTTTTAAAATATAATTGCTTACTCCTTCCGGAACAAGATAATCTATCGGCCTTCCTTCTTTTACTCTTTTCCTGATATCAGATGATGAAATTGCAAGTGCAGGCACTTCCATTACAAATATTTTTTCAGCATTATTTTTTGTTTTATCAAAAAGTTTTATCTTTAATTCCTGTATTTTTGAAATATTGTATCCCGGTCTGGTTGCAGCAATAAAACTGCATAATTGTATTATTTCTTCAGTTTTTTTCCAGGTAAGTATTTCAAGAATAGCATCCGCTCCTGTAACAAAATACAACTTTGCTGTTTCTCCATATATTTTTTTCAGTTCTCTCATGGTATCTATGGTATAAGTTTTACCTTTTCTGTCTATTTCCATCCTTGAAACAAAAAAATTTCTGTTTGCGGAAGTAGCAATAACCGTCATTAGATATCTATGTTCGGCTGTTTCTTCTTCCCTGAAATTCTTATGAGGCGGATCTCCGGAAGGAATAAAAATAACTTTATCAAGCTGAAATTGACTTAAGGCTTCTCCTGCGGCAACAAGGTGTCCATGGTGAATGGGGTTAAAAGTGCCTCCCATTATTCCAATTTTTAAACTTTCAGTCATATTTTTTTAAGAAAAAGTTTCCCTTTTAATTATAAAAACAAATTACTTGCTTTTTTTCTTAAGCATTAAAATATAAAAATGATATTTTACTGTCTTATCTGACCATCACCAAAGATTACAAATTTATTGGTAGTAAGCTGCCTCAAACCCATAGGACCTCTCCAGTGCATCTTTTGGGTGCTTATTCCAATTTCAGCTCCCATTCCAAATTGTCCACCGTCAGTAAATCTTGTTGAAGCATTTACATAAACAGCAGAAGAGTCTACCCCTGATGTAAAATATCTTGCATTTTTATAATCTGAAGTAATTATTGCATCCGAATGATGAGTGCCGTATTTATTTATATGATTTACTGCATCTTCAAGATTGTCTATCACTTTTACTGCCATTATGAGATCAAGATATTCCTCATACCAGTCTTCTTCCGTTGCCATTTCAACTGAAGGATAAATTTTTCTGGTTTTGCTGCAGCCCTTTAGTTTAACATTTTTATCTTCAAGCGCCTTTAAAATTACAGGCAGTAAATCTTCTGCAATATCTTTATGAATTAATAATTTTTCTGCAGAATTACATACGCTTGGCCTCTGTGTTTTGGCATTTATAACAATGCTGATTATATCTTCTGTTTGAATATTCAGCTTATTGTCTATGTAAATATGACAGTTGCCGGCTCCGGTCTCAATAACGGGAACTTTTGATTTGCTTACGACATTGTCTATCAGTCCTTTGCCTCCTCTTGGAATCAAGACATCTATATATTTCCTTAATTTCATTAATTCTTCAGTATCCTGCCTTGAGGTTGTTGGAATTATCTGAATTAATTCTTCAGGAAATTCATTTTTAATTAAAGCTTTTTTCATAATTTCAATTAATTTAAGGTTTGTTTTTAATACATGTGAACTTCCTCTTAAAATTACAGCACTTCCGGCTTTCAGGCAAAGAACCGCACAATCTACAGTTACATCGGGCCTTGCTTCATAAATAATCCCAATTACACCAAAAGGAACTCTTATGTTGTTTAAAGTTAGCCCGTTAAGCAATTTATATCCGAAAATTACTTCTCCAACAGGATCAGTTAAGCTGACTACATCCTGTATGCTTTTTGAAATTGCTTTCAGCTTTTCATGACTGAGCTTTAATCTGTCTAAAAAACTCCCCCGCATCCCATCTTTTTCAGCCTGTTTGTAGTCCATTTCATTAGCTAAAATTATTTCATCTGAATTTTCCATCAGTAAGTCAGAAATATCCTTTAATACTTTATTTTTTTCTTTTCCGCCCGCATTTGCCAGAAAATATGAAGCCTTTCTGGATTTTTTTGCCATTTCAAGAACTATACTCATTAATTCTCCTGCAAAGGTTAAAGTTTTTACATATTTTAAAATGAAAATAAAAATATATGATAAAATTTAAAATACAACAAGGCTGTCTCTGTGAATTATCTCGCAGCATAAATCAGGACCGAAATTTCCAAGAATTTCCTTTTCGTTTTTGCCTTTTATTTTGTTGATATCTTCACTTGTAAAATTGGAAATACCCTTTGCAATCATTCTGCTATCTGCTGAAAAAACTATGATATTATCGCCCTTTTTAAAATTTCCATTTACTTCAATTACTCCAACGGGAAGCAGGCTTCTTCCCTTATATACAATAGCTTCCTCTGCACCCTCATCCACTTTGATACTGCCCTTTGCAATCATGCCGTAAGCAATCCATCTCTTTACACTGGTAATTCTTCTGGCTGCTTCAGGAATAAAAAATGTGCCGATGTTTTTACCTTTTAATATTCTTTGCATAACTTCAGGTTCTCTGCTGTTTGCTATAATCATTGGAATGCCTGAAAAGGAGCATATTCTTGCTGATCGTATTTTTGTAATCATTCCGCCTGAACCATAACTTGAACCAATCCCGCCTGCGATTCTTTCTATCTCCTCATTTATGTTATTTACAACTGATATGAGTTTTGCGCCTTCATAAAGCTTTGGATTTTTATTAAATAAGCCATCAATATCCGACAGAATAATGAGAAGATCTGCTTCAATAAGGCCTGCAATAAGTGCTGCTAATGTATCATTATCGCCAAACTTTATTTCATCAAGCGCCACACTGTCATTTTCATTTATTATCGGTATTACATTTAATTCAAGAAGACTGAAAATTGTATTTTTGATATTAAGATATTGTTCCCTTTTTGATGTATCTTCACGTGTAACAAGAATCTGACCAACCTTTTTGCAGTTTTTATAAAAAAAGCTGCTGTATACTCTCATAAGATCATGCTGACCAACTGCTGCAACTGCCTGAAGCATTGAATATTTTTTAGGTTTTTCTTCAAGATTTAAGTATTTAAGACCCGCTGCTATTGCTCCGCTTGATACAATAATGACTTCAAGACTTTCATCTTTTATTTTTGAAATCTCTCCGGTAAATTTCTGGAGGTTTTCCATATCAAGCCCCCCGCTTGAAGAAGTCAGGCTGCTTGAACCAATCTTTACCACAATTCTTTTTAACTTTTTCAGATATTTTTTTCTTAAATTTTCCATCTATTTTTATTCAGTTAATTCAAAAACAAGTTTACCTATTATTACAGTCGAACCTTCCGAGATACCCATTTTTTTAAGTTTATCACCAACACCCATTTTTTTTAATTTATTCTTTAAATATTCAAGGGCTTCTTCATTTTCCAGATCAGTCATTGCCACCATACGCTCAAGATATTTATTTTTAATGAAATATTCATTGCCGCTGGTGATTATCTTTATGCTATCATTTATAATACTTTCTTTATTTAATGTATAAACTTTTATATTTTCATCTTCTCCTGAAATCCTGCTTTCTTCCATAATGCTTCTTCTTTCAAGTTTCACCATTCCGCTTAATACTTTTAAAAACTCATCTATATTTTCACCAGTTTTTGCCGATATTGGAGTTACATTTGAATCTGTTAATTTTAAAAGTTCATTTTTTGCCTTATCAATTAATTTTTTATTGGTAATTAAGTCAGTTTTATTCATAACTATCATGTATTTTTTTTCAAAAAGGTTTTGGCTGTAAAGTCTTAATTCATTGCGTAAATCATTAAAAGCAGCAAGTAATGCATTTTTACCTGAAGTTAACTGCTGGCAGTCTAAAACAAGCACTATAAGGATTGTCCGCATTATATGTCTTAAGAATTTATCCCCAAGACCTGCTCCAAGGTGAGCATCTTTTATTAAACCCGGAATATCGGCAACTGTAAAATTTTCATCTTTATAATAAACTACCCCAAGATTGGGTGTCAGTGTTGTAAACGGATAATCAGCAATTTTAGGCCTTGCTCTGGAAATGACACTTATAATAGTTGACTTGCCTGCATTTGGAAATCCTACAATAGCAACATCTGCAACAAGCTGTAGCTCAAGGTTAATCCATATATCTTCAGTTTCTTCCCCTTTTTCTGCAAAAGAAGGGAATTTAAGCCTTTGAGATATAAAACTTGCGTTTCCCCTTCCGCCTCTTCCACCTTTTGCAGCCAGAACTCTTTCTCCAGGCTTATTGAGATCAAATAAAACCTCACCTTTATGGTTTTTTATTATGGTTCCCACCGGAACATGAATGTAAAGATCTTCGCCGTCTTTGCCTGCTCTTTTATTTGAAGAACCTCTCTGACCGTTTTGTGCTTTAAAATGCACTTTATCCTTGAAAACATATAAAGTGCTTAAATTCGGGTCAGTTTCAATTATAACGTCTCCACCTTTTCCTCCGGTTCCCCCGCAAGCAATTTTTTTTACCCTGTCCTTGAGCAGAAAAAAGGAAACGCTTCCCGAGCCGCCATTTCCTGCCTTAATATTAATTTTTGCTTCATCTAAAAACATAATTAAATTATTATAACATGGTTAGTAAATTCATGGATTTATACTGGAAAAGCAAAATGAGGCAATGGCAGACCCGGTAGAAACCAGCAAGAATCATCAACAAATTATATGTTGCATACAGAAATCGGCGGTTCGCAAGGCTCAGGCTCAAGTATCTTTAATTCCTCAAGCACGTTTTTATATGCCTCGTAAGCACCATCTTCATGCTCATATTCTTTATCAAGTACTTGCCATACATCATCATAATTCACACTATTGATTAGCTCTTTAAAAATCATATCACCACCAAAAGGGTTCTAAGATTGAACATAAGTTTTAAATTTATTCTGAATTAGGGAACATCTTCTGGATAATTTTATACCAGATCTAAAATAATTATATCTCTTAAAAGGTAAAAAGATTTACTTTTTATATTACTCCTATGGCATTCATAATTGTTTTTTCTATTTCTTTCATCTTTAAATCACTGAAGCTACTTTGCTATTATATATAGTTATTAACAGATTTTATATAGCGAAAAAGGATGATCAAATCAATAGCCAAAATTTTAACGGGATCTTTATTATCCTTTCATTAATTAATTGCAATTTTCCTTCTTTACTTACTATAATCCCATAAGAGAAATTTTCTATTTTTTTAGCAGTATTTTCTACCTGTTTTATCCCCTGTTTTTTCTCCCCATATCCAATCTCCACCACAATTTGTTTTATATTTCCAGCACATAAAATAAAATCAGCCCCCAAAGAAGATGAATCATAGAGAATCTCAATTTCGGTTCCATCAATTTTCTTTTTTAAGAAATCTTTTTTGAAAATTAGAGCAGAATAATCTTCTAAGAGCTTACCTTTTATTTCTGAAGGAATAATCCCACTTAAAATACTTGCTCTAAGAGAGGGAGAAATAAAGAGGAATTTTGTCGGTTTTCTGACTTTAACAAATTTTTCTCCATATGATTTTACTTCCACTATAACTCCGCTCTGAACTAATGTCTCAATAATACCCCTTACCGAGCGATAATCCAATTTAAGAGTTCTACATAATTTTTCATAGTCGGTAATATCAGAATTTGCTATTAGATACAACAGGTCTTTTATTTTTGAAATTGTCTCCGAAGAGAACCTTTTTAAATCTAAAATATCTTTTGTAATAAGCTTGTCGATTACACCAGAAATAAGCTCGTAAATAAGAAGTCTCCTGTCTTTTAGTTCCAGAACAAAAGGAAATCCACCAAAATATAAAAATTCCTCTTCAACTTGTGGAATGAGGGTTAGAAAAAAGCTGTTAACACTCCTTGAATGTACTTCTAGTATATCATATAATTCACTTGCATTTTTGCTGAACAAAATAGATTTTATTAATTCATCTGATAAATTCTTAATAGGATTGGCTATGCTCTTCATAAGGAGGAACTCATCAAATTTTAAAGGATAAAGCTCCTGTAAAAGAGCTCTTCTTGATAGGTCAGGATTAATTTTAATTCTTAAAGCAGAAGATCCAGTAGCAATTACTAGAATGTTTTTATGCCCCTTTATCCTGTCAAAAATATTTTTTAAAAATAAGCCCCAATTGCTGTCATAATGGACCTCATCCAGGAAAATAACAAATTTCCTTTTTAAGGTTTCAAAGTGTAAATTTTTTTCCTCTTCATAAAATTTAAAAAAATCGTTTAAGCTAATTCCTTCAAGATGAAGTTTGGATACATCCAAATAAATCTTATCATAGTTTCCTTCAAGCAATTTGGCATAAAGACTTTTTTGGGAAGGATGGGTAAATCTGGAAGCATAAAATAACTGACTCAGTAAAGTAGTTTTGCCGATTCCTCTTATACCAGAGAGTAAATTTATCTTTTCTATTTCGGTTATTTCATTTTTTAAAAATTTTTCCAAAAGCTCAAGATAATAAGAAAAAATATGCCTTGTAGGATTAGGTCCTCCATTTTCATTAAAAATATAACCAGCCAATAGATTATCTAATTGAGAAATCCACAATCTATAAAAACTGTCGATTTTTATTCTGTCCATAATTAAAATACTATAGTATTGGAATCCAATTATAATTTATATTACTATTGTATTCTAATCCAATTAAAATAACAATCTCTAATTTTTATTATAGGGTAGCTACTTCAAGTTAGTATTATTTTTAATAATATTTTATTTAAAGTTATAAGATATTGTTCATCAGTAACTTCTGGGCCGAAACGATCTTTGGCTATTTTTTAAGCAGGATAAAACTATAGAAATCATAGATAACTTAGATCAAAAGAGTTATTAAGCATCCTGAGCTTTTTTCGGGCAACATTTGAATATCATTTAGATATTCTTTAGAGAAATTGCTCTTCCCAAATCTTTTCAGTATCTTTAGTAGATTATAGTAGTAACTTCAAACAATACTATTGTTAAACTTTAGTTCATAAATTTAATTTTTAATATCTTGCTTTTGGATCACCCTTCTATAAGCACACATGTCAGACATAATACAGTTTATCGGATTCAAGATATCCAATATTTATTTTATTATTACTCCCAAACAGGATATTGCTCTGGTGACTCACCTTGCCTGTCGACAACTACAGGTTGAGGCAGCGGTGCTTCTTTATCAATTTTTAGAAGCTTGATATCAAACCACCACTCATCGCCAAAATCAAAAAGATAAAATATTTTTTGTCCCCTAAAAAGCCTGAGATCGGCAATGTTTACCTCGTCTGTAGTTTTGCCTTCTTCTTTAACCTCTGGACAATTTATTGGTTTTCCGGTATTACGTTTTCCGCCAATATAGAAGGTGTAGAGGTGATCATTATCAAAATCAAAAGCTTCCTGTATAGCCAGGTGCAGATCAGAAAGATAATGATAGTGCGATAAACTTATTTTTCTCCAAAGACCGCTATGCAGGCTAACTTTAAATGTGTAAACTCCACTCCTGTCAAATTCATCCTTATAAATTACTGTCTTTTTTACCTTTTCCTCAGGAAAAAATTCCTTAAATATATCAAATGGGCTCTTATCATTTTGAAGTTTAATCTTTTTTTTCATTTGCGAAAAAAAATAATCTTTATACCTATTATTCCAGACTGTTAAAGCATCAACGATAAGAAATCTACTTGCATAAATTCCAAACTCGTTTACAACAAAATCTTTTATTGAATCCTTATAAAATGCTTCTTTATCACAATTTAATTCATAATCTCCAAATCCGAAAAAATTCAGGTGATACAAAAAAGCAGAATCTTTGGAGTTCAGCATATAAATATCAAAGTGATTATCTTTTACAACCCATTGAGACTTATGTGAATTGGCCAATACGGCAAAAAATTTATAAAAATAATCTACACATAAAAACCCGCTAAATTTGGTGCTAAAATCATATTTTGTCCAGTATGTCTGCAGAAGAAATATATATTTTTCATAAAGGTTCAAACTCTTAAAACTTTCATTTGCTGAAGTTTCTACCAATATTGCTCTCCCCTTTTCAATTGCTTTTATATAAAGATTGCCTTCAAGGGCCAGAAAAAACATGAGATCTATTACCGGATATTGATACTGGGTATAATTTGGTTTACATACATTCTTCTTATGATAAAGTTTCTGATTTAACTTAAAGGAATCCTTTTTCCCAATTTCACCTCTTTTGTGATTCTGCACCCCAAGTGTACCACTTTTAACAAATTTTACGCACCACCTTTGTACCACTAAAACACAGTTTTTTGCAGAAGCATTGTACCACTTAAATAATGTTTTCTGCAGCAAGCTTTGTACCACCCAAAACTATAT
>JAMCSM010000151.1 GCA_023380915.1 Actinomycetota bacterium
AGAAAAAAAGCGGCCAGGACTACTGTCTGATTTGTCTTCAGGATAAGGGCGGATCCATAGATGGAGTCATGTGGACCGAGGCTTTCGATAGGCTCAGCAGCGCCGATAAATTGTTTGACGAAGGTGATTTTGTCAATATAAAAGGTGAAATTACAGATTACAAAGGTTCAAAACAATTGCTTGTAAACTTTCTTCAGAAGATCGAAGATAAAACAGAGATCGAGTATTCGGATTTTATAAGAACTTCAAACAGAAGTGCTGCTGAAATGCTTTCAGAGGTGGAAACTTTCATAAGCAGCATTAAAAATATTTATCTGAAAAAACTGCTGGATTCATTTTTTGAGGATAAAAAATTCATGGAGGAATTCAGCAACGCCACTGCAGCAGTGCAGTACCACCACGCATATAAGGGGGGACTTATTGAGCATTCCCTTAATGTTGCAAAAATTTGTGACAGGCTTTCGGGAATTTATGAAAATTTAAACAGGGACTTGCTTATTACGGGAGCTATTTTACACGATATCGGTAAGATAAAGGAATATAGGGTTGATACTGTAATAAAAATAACGGATGAAGGCAGGCTTTTGGGTCATATAACGATTGGCTATGGAATGATATTAGAAAAAATTAAAGAGATTAAAGCATTCCCTGAAGATTTAAAAGAAAGATTGCTGCACATAATATTGAGCCATCATGGGCAAAAGGAGTTCGGCTCGCCAAAAAGACCAAAAATTCTTGAAGCTTTTATAGTATATCATGTTGATCATATGGATGCGGATGTCGGAGGGTTCAATATTATTCTTGAAGAAAGCGGGGGAAAATCAGACTGGTCCGAGTATGCAAGAAATTTCGAAAGGTCCATAATGCTTAAAGAACTAAAATCCCAGCAATTTTATTCAGATAATTCTGAGGAAGATACAAGGAGCCAGGATGGACTTTTTTAATTATCAAAATACTGGTTTCAAATATATAAAACTAAATATTATATATAATAAATTTCTACAGATTCCTCTAAAATTTCATTTTTTGAATTTCCAATGAAGCTTTAGCACAAATTTTATTTACAGGGTCAAGCACTGTTGAAATCTCCGGAGCATAACTGAGATCCAGCATATAAATTTCATTTACTGTCATTTCCTTTGAAATTGCAGCAGCAAGTATATCTATTCTTTTTCCGACACACTCTTTTCCTATCATTTGGACTCCAAGTAACCTTTTTGAATTTTTATCTGCAATAACCGTAATTGTTATGGCTTCGGACCCTGGTATTGCTTTTATATGTGATTGGTAGGTATCCGTAATTTTGAAGGCATTGAACCTGAAATCCAATGCATTTTCCAATCCAATTCCGGTTCTGGCAATTTCAAGTCCAAAAAATTTATCCGCCTTTGTGCCCAATGATCCTGCAAAGTTTTCATCTTCGCCGGCAGCATTGCTGCCTGCAATTCTTCCTGTTTTTATTGCGTTGTTTGCCGTAGGGATAAAATCATATTTATTTGTCACAAAATTTTTTACCAGACAGCAGTCTCCGGCAGCATAGATATTTGCGTAAGATGTCTGTTGTTTTGAGTTTACTTTGATTGCTTTTTTCTCACCAATTTCTATGAATGAATTCCCGATAAAATCTGTATTGGCTTCAACTCCTGCGGCAAGTAAAATAAGGTCAGTTTCAATTTCAATCTTCTCACTGATTCCATCTTTTGTATTTGTAGCATTGATTAAAAAAGCAAGTCCGGTATTTTTATTTTCCAATATTGAATTTATGCTTAGATCCGGAAGAATTGATATTTGAGAAGATTTAATCTTACCAATAAGGATGCCGGTGATTTCATCTTCATAGTCTTTAAATATTTTTTTGCTTTTTTCAATAATCGTTACTTTTATGCCAATTTTATTTAATGCTTCTGCAATCAACAGTCCCACGGAACCTCCTCCAATGACTACTGCATTTTTTGGATTTTGTGCCCTGATGAAACTTTTTAAATTGATTGCATCAGAAATATTACGAAAATTAAATATATTTTTTGCATTAATCCCGGGGGTATTTAATACGATTGGCGAAGCACCGCTACATATTATTAATTTATCATATTTTAAAGCTCCTGATACTTTTGAAGAGAAGAGAATTTCTTTTTTGAATGGGTTTATAGACACAACCTTGTGATTTAATAAAATTTTTATATTTCTTTTTTCTTCAAAAAAGCTTGGAGGGTAAGCAAATAAATCGTCAATTTTTTCAATCGAACCTGAAATAAAATATGGCATTCCGCACGCACCATAAGAAATATAATCTCCACTTTCAAGCACCTTAATGTCAAGAGAAGGGTCAACTCTTTTTGCCTGACTTGCTGCTGCAAGGCCGGAAACATTACCTCCTATGACCACTAAATCTTTATATATGTTATTAATCATATTTCAATTATATTTACAGATTAAATATTTTTCTTTCTTCCAAATATTAAATTTCCGAGAAAAGAGTACTCAAGGTCCATTGCAGCATTCGGGCACATTTCACTGCAGCAGAAACACCTCACACATTTCTTGTAATCAAGTTTTAATTTTTTACCTTCAATTATTATAGCAGTTTCAGGACAAATATCTCTGCAAGTTCCGCAAAGGTCACATTTAATTTTATTCTGATAAGGGGAAAGCGATAATGTATTTCTGATAAAAGGAAAAATATAAGTATTTATAAATCTGTTCTTTGTGATTCTGACTATATTTGAATTTTTTGGCAATATAAAGTTTTAGTGGTCATAGGA
>JAMCSM010000152.1 GCA_023380915.1 Actinomycetota bacterium
CCCTCTTTCTGAAAATTCATTTTTCAACCCGAGAAAATCAAATATATATTCATCTTTAAAATGAGTCAGAATGTTTTTCTCTTTAGTATGAGGTACCAATCTATCCGTTCTTTTAGATAATATAAATCGTTCAAATAGAGATGAATCTATTTGTCTTTCTAATTCCCGGCGACTCCATCGTTCAGAAATACAAGTTTTAAGATAAAATTCTTTTTCTTCTATAGGTTCTGTACGGTGCAAAATTATTAAGTTATGGGACCAGGGTAAAACTGCAACCAATGGTTGCAGTTTTTGATTATCACGGTATGTCTTATATATTTTTTTCATTTCCCAAAGATTTCGGCTAGAAAATCCTTTCATATCAGGGAATTCTTTTTGTAGGTCCACGGCTAATTTCTCAATGATTCCTTCACCCTATTTTGAGGTTTCTGTTTTTTCATAAAGACCTTTGCCTATATGAAGATATAGTTCAATAAGTTGTCTGTTGATTGTTTGATATGCTTTTTGCCGTGCAGAAATTACGTTTTAATAATAAACCGCACTAATTGGGAAACTCAGGAAAAATATTGAGGAAGTAGTCCAGATGGTTGTTGAAGAAATTATAATGAAAAATGACAGATTTATTCTCCCAGTGATTCTAAATCTGCTAAATCTTTTTTTCTGCTTTGTATTTGTTTAACAATTCTAACAGATCTTTGAAATCTGATTGAATTTCCATAATATTGAGAACGAAGATGTTCTACTGCATAAATACGTTCTTCTGCAGGACGACTAAGCCAATAAAACAATGTGTCTTTTTGTTGTTTTGTATCCTGTAATTTATATTTTTTTAATACTGGTTTTATCATTGCTGTATATTCTATCACAAATTTTATCAATTTAGCAAACGATTTGGGAATCTCCTTCCTGAAATTCCTTATGTCGGAATTTCAGACAAAGACTGTGGAATATTGACGGTTAAGATTTGTGTATTATAATAATATACATATGCAGATTAAATTTGAATGGGATAAAGGTAATATAAATAAAAATTATGAAAAACATAAAGTTACAGATAATGAATGTGAAGAAATATTTTTTGATGCACAATTAGAAGTGTTTCATGATAAAAAGCATTCAACATTAGAAGATAGATTTTATGCTATTGGGCAAACAGTGAGAAGTAGAACTCTTTTTGTAGTTTTCACTATCAGAAAAAATAAAACAAGAATTATTTCTGCAAGAGATATTAATAAAAAAGAGAGGTTATTATATGAAAAAATTAAAAAAAATACCCAGGTTTAAAAATGAAGATGCGGAACGTGAGTTTTGGGCAGTTCATGATTCTACTGAATACATAGATTGGAGTAAAGCAAAAAAAGCCCGCTTTTCATATTTAAAACCTTCTGAAAAGGCAATATCAATAAGAATGCCGAAGTTTATAATTGATGACCTTAAGTTTCTTGCTAATCGTCAAAGTGTGCCATACCAATCACTTTTGAAGATATTTGTAACAGAAAAAGTAAAAAAAGAATTGGCGGGTCTCAAAATCAAAGATTCGTAACAATGCTAATTAAACCAAATTCAGACCCATAAAATATTTGATATTTAGGAACAATGCGATACGTTAAATAAAAATTTGGTATAATATAATTAAGTATAATGAAATTTTTACTGATGATTATGTTATATTTTATTCTCGGGTATTTATTTGGCAGTATTGATTTTGCATACCTGGTTACATATTTTCTTACAGGAAAAAATATCAGGGAAATAGGGGATAAAAATCCAGGTGCTGCAAACGTTTCAAGAGAGATTGGTAAAAGATGGGGCATTCTTGTCTGGCTGGGGGATTTGATAAAAGGAGTTATTCCAATGGAGATTGCAGCCCATTTTGGAATTACAAATATCATCCTTTTGACTGTTATAGGAATTTTTGCAATAATTGGCCATTGTTATCCTGTTTTTATGAAGTTTAAAGGTGGGAAAGGTGTTGCTACTACGGGAGGAGTTCTTGCTTATATCGCGCCTGCGATTTTACCTGTTGGTATAATTTTATGGTTTGTTGTACAGATAATCAATGACCGTTCAGTCAGGATTTTAATTGTTGCTATTATTGCTTATTTCCTGTGCCTGTTTGCTATTTATCCATTACATATCGTTAAACAGATTTCTGTTGCTACGATTTTACTGGTTATTACCCAGGTAGTAATTAACAGGGACATATTAAAAGAATTTAAATTTTAAATGGTCATAGAGAAAAGAAAAGCCTATAGAATAGTGTTTGGCGGTATTGCTCCGACAGTATGCCTTCTTACGTCATCAAAATACTTTCCATTGGTTATTGCATCTTTTTTTCTTACGCTTCTTCTTGCCCTTGAGTTTGAAAGATTTAAAAATCCTTCTGTATGGTCATGGCTTCTTTCTCACCTGGGGAATTTTTTCAAGACGGCTCCGGGTGTACTTACCGGGGATACTTTTTTTATGCTCGCCACTTTTTTATCACTGCTTTATTTCCCTTTTCCAATTGCCGTGGCGAGTTTATATTTTCTGGTTTTTGGTGATGCTGCTTCCGGGGTAGTGGGAACAAGATGGGGGAAAATACCGCTCTTACCGCATAAAACTCTTGAGGGCCTGTTTGCAGAAATTTTTATGAATATGGTTGTTGCATTCCTTTTGTATTTAAGATTTCATTTAAGTTTTTATATCCTTGCTGCGGGTGTTTTAACAGGTGCCGTTCTTGAAGTGGTTTCCATAAAAGTTGATGATAACATTACTGTAGGACTTGTTCCCGGTATCATTATGACCTTACTTTATATTTTTTAGCCTATTACCTGAATCGTTTATGGAGCCACGTAAACCATTGTTCCGGATGTAAAAGCACGTATTTTTCAATTCTGTTATAAAATAACTGTGTATTGACCAGCACGTCTTTCCCCGGGTTTTCTGTCCTCTGGACCGGATATGGACCCTCTATTACTATTTTATGTGTGAGCTTTGACGTCCTGTAAATGAAGATGCCGAGAACCGGGCAATCAAATCTTTTTGAGAGAGTATCCGCTCCTGTTGGGGCAAGAACCTTTTTTCCCAGAAGTTCCACCTCTACTCCTTCTCCTGAATGCTGGTCTATAAGCAATGCTAAAATGTTATTACCTCTTAACCATTTTTGGGCAAGAATAATTGCCTCCTTCATGTTTTGTTTGGTTATTGAGTATATCCCCCTGTTTTTTTGCATCCTTCTCATAAATCCTGCTACATATATATTGTTTGCAGTTCTTTCAATCCATGAAAATTTTTTGTTTCTTATAGCAAGATATGCAAGCATAATGATAAAATTTCCATTGTGGCCGCTGATTGCTATGGCTGGTTTGCCTTCTTTTTTTAAATTTTCCAGTACTTCCAGTCCTTCAATTTTTATAAAGTTTGCTAATTCTTCAATTGTTTTTGTTGTCCAGTAGGCAACCTCAAAAACGTTTAAAAGGGTTTCAGAGATTATTTTTTTTGCAAGTGTGGTTCTTTCTTTAATGCCAATTTTTTCAAATACGGCGTTAAGATTATTTATAATCTTTTTCCTTAAGGAAGGGGAGCCGTAGTAAAGAATATTACCAAGAATTTTACTCAGGACAATGTCAATTTCAAGAGGGATAATCTTGATAATTTCATAAATTCCAAATATAATTATGTAGATTATAATATCTACAATTTTTTCCTTTTTTGTTCTTTGCATATATAAGATTG
>JAMCSM010000153.1 GCA_023380915.1 Actinomycetota bacterium
AAATAAGGGCTTAAAAAAATTTCTAAACATTTAACTACAGCTGATGTTAAAACTCGTAAAAACGCACGGATTGAAAGATTTAGGGCAATGAGGATATTTTATAAAAAACATTATGAACAAAAATATCCCTGGATTGTCACACGTTTGGTTTATTGGGGTATATCTTTAAAACAATTAATGTCATAAGTTCTGTGGAACCCACTATGCCAGAACCTATTACTCATTACGACTTAGTGAAGTATATTTACCATAAAATGATTTTTCTGAACTTTTACTTAACAGGGAGTTAAGTTTCTTATCAAGTTCTTCGGGGGTAATTCCTTGAGTTATACCGATAATTCCTGTATCTTTACTCTTTTTAGTCAATCTTTTAAAATCGCCAATATTATATGTGATGATTATCCTTTTTTGTTTACGCGCAATTTCATATACTTCCCCATCTTTTATACCTCCCTTATTTAAATCATGTTTTATGTGCTTGATGTTATAACGATTGTTAATACGCTTCAGAGATCTCTTAGGAGAAATTCCCTCATCTAATGGGAGCTTATGTTTATAGAATCTGAGAGGCATTGTTATTAATAAGCTGAACCGCTTCTTCTACTGCGCCTGATATGGTTTCTATATCTAATTGTGGGTATTCATCATTAATTGCTTCTACAGTAAAACCGTTCTTGAGCAAAAGAAGTATTTGATCAACTGGTATTCTTGTCCCAGCAATTACAGGTTTTCCTCCTAAAATATTTGGGTCTGTAATTATATATTTCTTCATAGGGTTAGTTTAATTTAATACGAACAAGATTGTCAATGGACTAAGATTATATCATATTAACACAATTTATTTGAGGTTAAAACCGAGCCCCGCGACTAGAATTACAACCTAGTCTTAATATTTGTTAAGTTTACGTGTATTAGCTATAATCTAGTCTATGAAGAAATATATAATTACAGACCCGTGGGATCAAACGGGTGTTGGAAGGTATATAAGAAATCTTTGCATAAATCTTCAAAAAATAGATAAAAAAAACCACTATGTAATTTTTGCACAAAGCCAGGATTTAGAGAATATAAAGAGTGAGATCAATAATCCCAAATGGAAAATTGTAATAGCTGATATCAGGTGGCACTCAATTTCAGAACAGATAAGTTTTTCTTCAATTATTAGTAAGGAAAATCCGAACCTCATGCATTTCCCCTACTTTTCCCTCCCCATTTTTTATAATAAACCCTACGTTGTTACAATACACGATTTAATAATTAACCATTTTCCAACAGGAAAAGCATCAACCCTTTTTCCAATTTTTTATTATCTAAAGCTTCTTTCATATAAATTTATAATATATATGGGAGCAAAGAATGCAAAAGCAATTATCACTCCTTCAAATGCAACAAAACAAGAAGTAATGGACCATTTAAAAGTTGACAGTAATAAAATAGCAGTAACTTTAGAAGCAAGCGATGAAAATATATCAAAACAAGATTTAAGTAAAAACCAAAAAATAGTTTCAGGAAAGTATTTTCTGTTTGTCGGTAACGCATACCCCCACAAAAACTTAGAAAATTTATTAGATTCTTTTAGAGACATTAAAAAAGAGCTTGAAGACGTAAAATTGGTACTGGTTGGAAATAATGACTATTTTTACGAAAGAATTAAGAAAAGGGTAGAAAAAATGAATATTTCAAAAGATGTAATATTTTTCGGAAAAGCAACAGATGAAGAATTATCGTACCTTTATAAAAATGCCTTAAGTTTAATAATGCCGTCATTTATGGAAGGTTTTGGATTACCGGTTTTGGAAGCAATGGCAAATAAGTGTCTGGTTTTATGTTCCGATATCCCCTCATTAAGAGAAATTGCAGGAAAAAACGCTATATATTTTTCTCCCCAAAATAAAGAAGAGATTAAAAAAGCTTTAAAAAAAGCATATTACAAAGATTACAAAAATGAGATCTTGGAAAACGCATTCAGGCTTTCTAAAAAATTTTCCTGGGAAAAAACTGCAGAGGAAACTTTAAAGATTTATGAAAGTTGCATTAGTGTACGACAGGGTTAATAAATGGGGAGGAGCGGAAAGAGTTCTTTTGGCATTGCATAGAATTTTTCCCGATGCTCCTCTTTTTACGTCTGTTTATAATAAAGACTCTGCTTTGTGGGCAAAGGTATTTGACGTAAAAACATCATTTTTACAAAAGCTTCCTTTTGCTAAATCTTCACATGAACTTTATGCTGTCCTTATGCCAATGGCATTTGAAAGCTTTGATTTTAGTAACTACGATTTGGTTATTTCCGTAACTTCCGAAGCTGCAAAAGGAATTATTACAAAGCCTAATACAATACATATTTGTTATATGCTGACTCCTACCCGCTATCTTTGGAGCGGGTATGACCTTTATTTCAAAAACTTTTTATTGAGGTTTTTATCAAAACCTGTTGTTTCTTATCTTAGAAGTTGGGACAAGATTGCTTCTAAAAGGCCTGATAAAATTATCGCAATTTCAACAGAAGTTTCAAAAAGAATTAAAAAATATTACGACAGAAATTCTGAAATAATTTTTCCACCTGTGGATGAATTTAAGGAAAATAGTAAAGAGGAGAACTTAGGATATTTTCTAATAGTTTCAAGGCTTGTCTACTATAAAAGAATAGACATTGCTATAAAAGCGTTTAACAAATTAAACCTTCCCCTTAAAATCATAGGTATAGGAAGTGAAGAAGAAAGCTTAAAAAAACTTGCAAATTCCAACATTGAATTTTTGGGAAATTTGACTGATGAGAAACTTTCGGTTTATTATAAAAATTGCAGGGGATTAATATTTCCGGGTGTTGAAGATTTCGGCTTGGTAATGGTCGAAGCCCAAAGTTTCGGAAAACCCGTAATTTCCTTTAAAGGCGGGGGAGCAACTGATATTATAAGAGAAGGTATTACCGGGGAGTTTTTTGAAACACAGACTCCCGAGAGTCTAATAGGGATATTGGAAAAATTCGAAAGCACAAGCTATAATAGCAACTTGTGCAGAGAAAACGCTTTAAGGTTTTCTTTTGAAAATTTTAAAGACAGGTTTTTGCAGGTTATAAAAAAATAAATATGAAGGTAGTTATTTTTGCAGGAGGAGTAGGGACAAGGCTTTGGCCGTTGTCAAGAAAACACACACCAAAACAGTTTGAAAAAATTATTGGTAATAAATCTACATTGCAGCTTGCTTTTGACAGGGTCTCCCCGATTATTAAACCTGAAGACATTTATATTTCCTCGGGAGCAAGATACAAAGAAATAATAGAATCCCAGCTTCCCCAAATCCCAAAGGAAAATTTAATTTTTGAACCCGAAATGAGAGATGTTGGAGCGGCTGTTGGTCTTGTAACAGCAATTTTAGATAAGATTTCACCAAACGAACCCTTTATTATCCTTTGGAGTGACCACTTGGTCAAAAACGAAGACTTATTCAGAAAAGTAGTGATACTTATAGGAAACATCTTGGAAAAAGAACAGAAAAAGATTGTTTTTATGGCACAAAGCTCAAGGTTTGCAAGTGAGAACCTAGGCTGGATAGAACAGGGCGAAAAAATTAAGGATTTTGACAACCTTTCTTTATACGGATTTAAGAGTTTCCATTATAGACCTGACCCACAAACTGCGGAAAAATTCCATAGTAGTACCGCCCATTATTGGAATCCTGGATATTTTGGAACAACAGCTACATTTCTGTTTTCCTTGTACAAAAAGTTCTCGCCTTTGATGTATGAAAAGCTTTTGGAAATAAGAGACGCATACGGTACTAAGGATTTTGAAAAAAAAGCTTGAAGATATTTACCCAAAGCTTGAAAAAATATCTTTTGACAACCTAATTCTTGAAAAAATTGAACCCAATGAAGGCTATGTTGTCGGTTCGGATTTAGGCTGGAGCGATGTAGGGG
>JAMCSM010000154.1 GCA_023380915.1 Actinomycetota bacterium
CCCTTTTTATGACCGAATGTATCATTTACAAGTTTAAAACCATTGATATCAGCTATGATTATACTTATAGGATAGAGTCTTTGGCTGTCAAGTCTTTTTAATTCTTCTTCAAAAAAATATCTATTGTAAAGACCTGTCAGGTAATCATGATAACTTAAATATTTTATTTTTTTTTCAGATCTTTTTCTTTCGTCTATATTTCTCACAATTCCTTCATAGTAATATGGAATATCATCATGGAAAACCACCCTTGAACTGATTTCTGCCCAGATTTTCCTGCCATCTTTTCTTTTCAAACGGACTTCAAAAAGCCCGTTTCTCTCACCTAAAGGAGGCCTGTCTTTTTCCGAGAAATATATATCTTTCTTTATATCTTTGGAAAGAAGTTCCTCTTTGCTGTCATAGCCAAGAATTTTTACCAAAGCATTATTTACCTCGATATATTTTCCATCAAGAGTACTTCTGTAAATGCCATCAAGCGAGTTCTCAAAAATGCTTCTGAATTTCTCTTCACTTTCCCTTAATGCTTTCTCTGCATTTCTTTGCTCGGTCACATCTCTCAGCACAAATATTTTACCTATTATTATCCTTTTTTTATCTATAAGAGGATTTATGTTGATATCAAAGATAAGTTTTTTTGAATCATGATGGACTGTAATATTTAGTTCATTTTTTGTATTTTCATAACCTTTATCTAAAAATTTGAAGTAATCCGGCAGGATGTCTGCTATTTTCCTTCCGGTAGAATTGTCTGATATGTTCAATAGCCTTTGACCCAGGGAATTCATAAAAAGCAGGCGTTCATTATTGTCAACAGTAAAAGCGATATCTTTTCCATTGTCTATTTTGGGTTCAAATCTGATGGGAATAATATCGCCGATTTTCAGGAAATTAAATCCATATATCAGTATAAGACAGCTTAAAGTAAGCGCCAACGGTGTAATATCATAATACTTCAGAGGTAAAAGATCCAATACATATAATACATTTGCCGTAATAGAAATAGTAATTGCAACAAGCATCGAAATTGATTGTAATTTGAAAATTTTTATTTTCCCTATTATTCCCCTTGCGAGAATTACATAACTTACAAAAATTAATAAATATGAATATCCCGCATAAATCCAGAACACTATTCCGTATTTAAAATCCAGGAATATATATTTACTGTTCTGAATTAAGGATAAATCTTTCCATATCAAATTGTGTTTTCCATTTGTAAATACAAACATCAGAGTTATAAGCGGTATTATCAATAAAAAGAAATTTTTTTTAAAATTAAGCCAATGGGTATAACCGGTGAAATATAAAGAAAGAATAAAAAAAGTTACCGGAACTGTCACAATTCCCAGATACTCTATTTTACTCATTGTTACTTTAAAAGAGAGGTCTTTGCTAAGAAGTTCAAAAGCATAGAACATCATCCAGATAAAACATCCGGAAAAAAGAATTATACCTATCTTATACCAGCCTAAATATTTTTTAACCAGAAGCCACAAAATCATTATGACAGATATTATTATACCTGCCATGAGTGGTATGGTTAAACGAATCGCATCCAGGTTCATACATATAATATCGGCAATTTTGCCTATTACTTAAAGCTTTTCAATAATTAAATCCTATCTTTTTGAAATTTTTTAATTATGATTTTTAATTACTATTTGATAAATATATATATCGTACACCCAAAAGTACGCGGACATAGGTTACCTTAATGAATATTTGTTTACATACATCGTGCACCGATTATGTTTATATTGTGCTTAAGAATCAATTGTATAAGCCAGCTAATAAACTTTCGGGTAACCTATGTATATGTATTTATTAACTATTTGTTGAAGAATATACCTTAACTGTAGTATATGCAGAAGCTGGAACCAGGCACAAATAAAAAATATTTTTTAAAAACAACTGGAAAATATAATTGGCAAACATTAAAATAAGTGTTATATTTGATATTGATATACAAATCGATTTGTACAATTATTGTTCATCTTATGGTTGGGTAAGATAAATTAAGTATTATTAACATTATGGACATAAGCTTTAAAGATTTAGATAATAAAATAGAAATCATTAAAAAAAATATTTATGCTTCCTCAAAAGATGCCGGATTAACTATAGTCTCTTTTGTTATTCCTGATTTAAGAGATGATTATTATTTAAATTATATAAAAAAGATAAAGAACGCATGCTCTGAGGATGAGTGCATATTCATGCTTACCGATACACTTTTCGGAACAGGCATTGAATCATTAATAGAAAAAATCAAATGCTTGTCCATTGATGTAATAATAACAATGGATTTAAATAAGGAATTTCTGTATAAAATAAAAAGTGCCGGAATAAAAATGATAAATATAAATAATGGAAAAATTTAATTTATACAATTCCCTGGGCCATCATGGCATCGGCCACTTTTAAGAATCCGGCAATGTTTGCACCTGCCATAATATTGTCTCCAAAACCATACTTTTGGGCTGCCTCACTGGATTTCTTATATATATTTACCATTATATCCTTTAATTTTGCATCAACTTCCTGGAAAGACCAAAATATTCTCATAGCATTTTGCTGCATCTCCAGAGCAGAGGTGGCTACACCACCAGCATTGGCTGCTTTGGCAGGCCCAAAAAGCACTTTATTTTTCAAAAAAACTTCGATTGCTTCTGGTGTACATGGCATATTTGCACCTTCGCCAACAGCAATACAACCATTTCGTACCAACATCTCTGCTGACTTTCCATCAAGCTCATTTTCAGTGGCACATGGCAGAGCAACATCACATTTAATTGACCATATATCCCGGCACTCATCAAAATATTTGGTTTCTCCCATGGGAAGGAAACATTCTTTAATTCTTTTCCTTTCCATTTCCTTTCCCTGACGAATCATGTCTATATCCACACCTTTTAGATTATAAATATATCCATTGGAATCACTCATAGCTACAACAATTCCTCCTAGCTGCACAATCTTTTTAGCAGCATATAATGCCACATTTCCCGAACCTGAAATAACCGTTTTTTTGTCCTTAAAGTTTAAACCCCTGGAAGCAAGCATCTCTTCCATAAAATAAACCAGGCCATATCCCGTAGCTTCAGTTCTTCCCAGACTTCCACCATAGGTCAAACCTTTACCAGTAAGTACTCCGGCATATACATTTTTAATTCGTTTATACTGGCCGTAAAGAAACCCTATTTCCCTTGCACCAACACCAATATCTCCTGCCGGGACATCCATATCCTCCCCCACATGCCTGTAAAGCTCTGTCATGAAGCTCTGGCAAAATTTCATTACTTCATTATCAGATTTACCCTTGGGGTCAAAGTCGCTTCCTCCCTTTCCTCCTCCAATAGGCAGACCAGTAAGAGAATTCTTTAATATCTGCTCAAAAGCTAAAAATTTCATTATGCCTATATAAACAGTTGGGTGAAATCTCAGCCCTCCTTTATAAGGACCAATTGCACTGTTGAATTGTACTCTAAAACCGCGATTTACATGGGTCCTTCCTTCATCATCGACCCAGGGAACCCGAAAAATAATCTGCCTTTCCGGCTCTACAAACCTTTCCAGTAATCCAGTATGCTCATATTCCGGCCTTTCAGTAATTACTGGTTCAAGAGAACCTATAACCTCAGTTACAGCCTGTAAAAATTCCGGCTCGTCTGCATTTCTTAACTTAACTCTCTCCAAAACTTCCTGGCAATAAGACATTTATGCTCCTTTTTACATTCCTTATTAAATTACAATAAAAGAAAAATTTAAAGATTATGCCTAAAAAAATTAAACCTCTATAAGATGGCACGTATTACTATCATATAGAGGCTTCTTTGCCTAATATTTATTTACACATCATCGTGTAAATATTTTTTACTTTTTTATATTAACAGAAATAAAAAGAAAAAATGTATCTTAATAAACTTTTTATTAAGATTTTATCCTTGAATAAAAAAAAATCAAGTTTTTTTTAAAATTTTTAAAATTCTTTTGATTTTTTTATGTTTAAAGTCATGTTACAAATAAATTACGTGATGAAAATTTACCATCAGTAGTAAGGTTTACCCCCAGCCGTTTTAGTCCAACTTCATCACCAGGTGTCGGTATATGGGTCATATGCATCTCGCAACCTCTTAGTTTGTCAAGTTGGTTCATTGCCAGTTCTGCTGTTGGATTGGTTGTGGTGCTGATTGAAAGTGCAATTAATGTTTCCTCCAAATCCAGGCTTTCTGATTCAGCATTAAAAATACCCTTTTTTAGTTTTGCTATCCGGCCAATTATATGAGGGGAAAGTAGTAAAATCTCATCAGGAATTTTTGCAAGTGTTTTTATGGCATTAAGAACCAGGCTTGAAGCTGCATGCATAAGCTTTGAATTTTTACCGGTGATAATGCGTCCGTCATCGAGTTCTATTGCTGCACCACAAAAAATGCCAGCGTTGCCCTTCCCCTTTTTCTCTGCTTCTTCTGCACTTCTGTGAGCAATTTCTACAACATTCCTGTCAGTGACTTTTACTGCAAGCTCTTCCATCAGAAGCATAACCCTGTCAACTGTTTCTTTCTTTTCCACACCCATAATATATTCAGTTTTATAACGAAAATACCGGCGTATAAGCTCCTGTTTGGCTGCATCCTGTACAACTTTATCATCTACTATTCCAAAACCCGCACAATTTACTCCCATATCGGTTGGTGAATTATATAAAGGCAGGTTTACACTTTTTTCAGCAACAATTTTGCTGATGATAAGCTTGAGTATGGGAAAGCTCTCAACATCACGATTATAATTAATTGCAATCTTATTGTATTCATTCAAGTGGAATGGGTCAACCAGATTAAAATCCTGTATATCCGCAGTTGCGGCTTCATAAGCTATATTAACAGGATGCTTGAGCGGCAGATTCCAGATTGGAAAAGTTTCAAATTTTGCATATCCTGCATTAATCCCCTTTTTATGATCATGATAAAGCTGAGACAGACATGCAGAAAGCTTGCCGCTATTGGGTCCGGGTGCAGTAACCACCACTATAGGGTTATGAGATTGGATATAATCGTTTTTGCCAAAGCCTTTTTTACTGCATATAGCATCGATATCTGCAGGATAACCTTCAATAGGATAATGCAGAAGTACTTTCACTCCCCGGCGTTCCAGTTTATTCTTAAAAATTTCAGCAGAAGACTGGCCTGTAAAACGTGTAATGACAACAGATAAAATATCCAGTTCCCAGCTGCGAAGATCATCAATAAGTTTAAAGGTTGCAGTATCGTAAGTAATGCCAAAATCTCCTCGCACCCTGCCCTTTTCAATGTCACCTGCATAAATACAAAGAACAATATCAATTTTATCCTTTAATGATTGTAATAGGCGGATTTTTACATTTGGATCATATCCGGGAAGCACACGTGCAGCATGGTAATCAAAACAAAGTTTGCCGCCGAACTCCAGGTAAAGCTTATTGTCGAATTTTTTTACCCTTTCCAGGATTGCAGCAGTCTGTTCCTTTAAGTATTTTTCATTATCGAATCCTTTTTCCCCCATGCAAATTACTTTTTTGTTTTATTACCATTGGATTTATTAAACTGAATTATTATATTACAGGGAGTCTTTTTTATAAACAAATTAAATGGATTACTTTAAGCAAATTTCATTTTTAAAGCAAAGGGTTTGGTTACTACTAAAGGATTATTTGGAAAATTAGACGTTGATGATTGAAATCATTTAAATTTTTAGCTTAATTATATACTTATTTATAAATTATATAGTTTTTGGATATGTTTAAGAAAATATTTATTTTTTTATTTTTTATAATTTTATCAGTACCTGTCATTATTCTCAGCAGTTGCATAAATAATAAAACTGGAGAAATGTTAAATAGTGGTATTTATGGAATAATCACTATAGGTCCAATAAAACCAGTGGAAAAAGTGGGAGAAATAAATTATAAGCCATATAAAACAACTATGCTTGTCAAGTCTGAAAATGAATTGAAAGAAATAACAAAGTTTAGTTCAAATGATGATGGGGTTTTTAAGGTTTATTTAAAACCGGGAAGCTATATTCTTGAACCACAAAAATCCACAAGTTCTTTTCCAATCGCAAAACCTCTAAAAGTTGAGGTAAAAGAAGATCAATTCACTGAAGTTAACATTTCATTTGACACAGGAATTAGATAACTTTAAAACCAATTTGTTAAGCTTAAATGGGGATATTTTTATACCTAAAATGAGTACTTAAAGTTTTTATATTATTTTTTTTAATTAACCGTTTTTTAATTCCAAAGTGATTGTATTTAATTCTTTTGATTTTTGTCTTAAAAATTCCAGCTCATTTTCCGATAGAGTTGTTAAATTATCAGCGATATCGCAGGCCCACCATAAAAGCTCTGCATGGCTTGGAGATACTGCAGATGTGACCGGAAGGGAAAGTGTAAAGCGAAGACCAAGAGCTGCCTCTTCAAAATCATCGGCAGGTGCATACCAGCACTTCTCCCATCTTGGATGCTCGTTTTTTTCAAGACTTCTTTTGGCAAGTGCTTTTAATGCAAGAATACCAATATTGTTTTCACTGGCTTTTTCCAAGACCTTCGGACCAAAATTATCTTTTAACCAGGATGCCCAGTTAAAAGGAAAAAGAATTGTTGAGAAATCATATTGCTCCAATAGAGCAAGAGCGGCCTCCTCAGTATGGGCAGTAAAACCAATGAACCTTATAAGTCCTTTATTCTTTGCATCTTCAAAAGCTTCCATAGCCCCACCTGCTCCCATTATACGTTCTACTTCATCAAGAGTTATTACTCCATGAAACTGATAAAGGTCTAAATAGTCGGTTTTTAATTTTCGAAGGGAATCATGAAGTTCTTTTTCTGCACCTTTTTTTAACCTTTCCAATGTCTTACAGGCAAGAAAAACATCTTTACGGTATGGTTTAAGTGCAGGTCCCATCATTTCTTGGGCATTGCCATATTGGGGGGCAACATCAAAATAATTTATTCCTCTGTCTATAGCTTTAGAGACAAATTCCGAGGAATCTTTTGTAGTTTCATTCATTACTACAATTCCGCCAAAACCAATTATCGATAATCTTTCTTTAGTTTTACCCAGTATCCTCTTTTCCATAGTTGCCTTTCTTTGCCTTACTGATTTACTATAAAAAGATGTGCATTGCTTAAATATTATCTAATCCGTATTATCTTTTAACAAGTTTTTAAATTTTTATAGTGCCTTTTACAAATAAAATCATATCATAAAAAGAATCCTTATAATTCATTTATTACAGGACAAGATGTTATACCCCAGATATCAGGCCCAGTATGGGCACTCATAATTGTAGTTATTTCAGATAAAATCAGCTCATCAATTTTTATTCTAGGATCATTTCTTACCATTGCCTCAAGTTCTAATGCCGGATTTATGTCTGAGCCGTAAAAAATTCCAATTTTTTTCTTAGTATTATGAAGAGCATCTTTTCTAATCTGCTTGTAAAGCTCGATTATTGAACTTCTTTTATTTCTTACAAACTTTTTTAGTTTTACCTTTCCGTTGTCTATAGTTATAATTGGTTTAAGCACTATGGATTTAGATAAGAATTTTTTTAAAAATGGAGCCCTGCCACCCATAAATAGATATTTAAAATTTTCAAAAGTAGCAAATAATTTATTATTTTTTATCATAAAATCTATTAAGCTGTCTATTTTTTCTGAGCTTTCATTTCTTGCAGCAACTCTTGCAGCTTCCAGAACAATAATACCAAGACTTATTGCAGCAGTTTTTGAATCTATTACCCTTATTTTAGTATTTGGGAAGAATTCTTTAGCTTGAGATGCTGTATTGAAAGTTGAAGACAGCTTTGAGCTAATATGGATTGAATAAATCAGTGTCTTTTTTTCTTTTTCTATTAGATCCCTATATGTGTTAACAAAATCACCTACTGAAGGAGTCGAGGTATTAACTTTTACCCCTGATTTAAGTTTTTCATATACTTGTTTGCTTGTTATCTCTTTTCCATCAAGAAATAATCTGCCTTCAAATCCAACATATAGTGGCACTACCTTTATTTGGTATTTAGAGCATAATTCCTCAGGAATGTCTGATACTGTATCGGTCACTATAGCTATATTTTCCATTTTCCTCCTTCCTGTTTTAAAAGAAGCCTTTTAATTGATTAGTGAGCCAGAATTATTTCTGTTAAGAAAATAAGGTTGAGAAATACCCAAATATTAATGCTATAGCTTCTATAACTATTTCTAAGATTGTACGCCACATTTTTACATGAGTCCACCTAATTGAACGGAAAAGACCTGCAATACACACTATAACCAGAATAATTGCCGGATGATAATACTACATCCATGGCTTCCCTTCTCACTTTGAAGTATTTTAATAAATTAATTTTTAGCTTAATTTCTGATTAATTTGCTTATTATTAAGACGGATATAATACCTGAATGTTTAACAATACTATTTTGAGACACCTTTTACATAGATGTCTTAAATGCTTCGCCATCGTCCACATTGTTGGAACCAATTTATTAAGCTTTAGCGAGGATATTTATAACATAACTGAATTTTACAGGTTAATTACTGGACTTTACAGCAATTAATCATCTTAAATAAATTTTTTAAATAATACCACTGTATAGGCAGTAGATCTTCTAATTTTAGCACTTGAGCAAATTCGATTTGGAGTATTTATTGACTTTTAACAATAAATATGATATACATAAATCTATCATATAATAAAAGAGAAATTATTATGAGAAAACCTTCAATGACAAGATCTGAAAAAGATCTGATATCCAAGCTCTCAGCAATGATAAATTACTCAGAATATATACATGCAAATCTTGTAGTAATGGAAAGGGTTTGCGGAAATAAAAACTGCAGGTGTATAAAAGAAGGTAAAAAACACAAATCATTATACCTTGTTACCATGAAAAAAGATGGGGCTAGAAAGATGATATTTATTCCAAAAAAACTTGAAGAGAAAACCAGGGCATATGTTTTAAGATACTTCAAGATAAAAGAGGCAATTGAGAAAATATCAGATATTAATCTTGAAAGGCTTTTAGATAAAGGCAATGTTTAGAAGGATAATAAAATATTCAGGTAAACATTTTGGCCTTTTTAAAAAATTATCTTCAACTTTCTTAATTTTACCTGCTAGAGTTAATATGTTTTCTTTAGCTATTTCCCTGGGGAGAAAATAATTTCTAAGCATGTACTCTGAAGTTACTCCTAATATATCACAGAAAAAACCTTCATATTCAGGGAAATATTCATCCAGAAGTATTTTTAGTGCTGTCTTTTGTCTTACCAGAGATTTCTTGACCTTTAGTCTGAGTCTGTACATTCTTCTAATCTCAGCATAGATACCACTTGATATGTTAGGATCAAAAAAGTCGCCATCCCTTACAAGCTTTGCAATTAGGATAGGATCTTTTCTATCATTTTTTGTCTGGCAGTTATCATCAATTTCTTTTGTCTTTTTTATATGATATGGATTTACTAGAGCCAGCTTATACTCTCTGGCAGACAGGTAGTGAGCAGCTGCTTTCCAGTAATGACCTGAAGGCTCAAGACCTATCACAGCTTTGGCCAGGTTGTTTTGTTTTTTTGCTTTTTCAATTTCAGAAACTATCTTTTCCATACCATCCCTGTTGTTTGGAAAACTGAATACTTTTCCCAGTTCATATCCTCTTAAGTTAATAAACCTTGCATAATGTTTTCTCTTTCCAATATCAATTCCTACTATCAGAGTATCTTTATCAATTAAATCCAGTTTGGCTTTCTTCTTTGCCTTCATATCTTCTCCCATCTAATTAATTTTAATATTGGGAGAAATTTATCAATTAAGCTTAAAGCTATCAATTTATTTCTCTATTACGGTATTCTTATATTTTATGCCCTTTTTATCAAAAGGCTCTAAAAGCTCTTTTAATTTTTCTTTTGGGATAATCTTTAAATCTATTGCTTTATAAGTTTTTTGAAGACTACTGTATTTACCTGATCCCAGCTGATGAAATGGCAGTATCTCTATAAATTCTATGCCTTTTAAATCCGAAACAAAGTCAGCAACTTTTTGGATATCTTCAACTGTATCATTAAAAGTTGGTATTAAGGGTATTCTCAAATGGATTCTTGCTTTACTTTTTAACAGCATTCTTAAGTTGTCTAAAATAATTTTATTGCTGACACCTGTTGCATTTTTATGTTTGCTATCGTCTAGTATTTTAATATCATAAAGAAATAAATTAACATACGGCATGATCTCTTTTAGCTTACGTTCTTCAACAAATCCGGAGGTGTCAACAGCGGTATGAATATTTTTTTTAACACATTGCATTAAACAATTTTTTAAAAATTCTGCCTGCAGGAAAGGCTCACCTCCGGAAAAAGTCACACCGCCACCGGACCTTTTGTAGAAAGGGATATCCTGTTCGACTACGTTTAATACTTCTCTAACCTCAATTTCCCTTCCAATTAATTCAGTAGCATAGTTGGGACAAACTTTTACACATCTAAAACACCTGGTACATTTCTCTTTATTAATTAATATTTTCCCCTTCGAAAGGAAACGGGCATTATTTGGACAATTTTCAATACACAAACCACACCTTTGGCATTTAAAATCCAGTATCTGAATCTCTGGTTCAATACTTACCCCTTCAGGATTATGGCACCAAAAACATCTAAGGGGGCAGCCTTTTAAAAATATTGTTGTCCTGATTCCGGGACCATCATAAATAGAATATCTTTGAATATTAAATATTCTTCCAGTTTTATTTGACACTTTCTCTTACTCGCTTTCCATTATTCTGTTTACGACCAACTGTCTCCACTCTTTGGATAAACTGGCAAAATATGCACTAAACCCTGTAACCCTGACTATTAAATCCGGATATTTGAGCGGATTTACGTTTGCATCAAGGATCTTCTTTTTATCTAAAATATTTACATTAAGTAAAGTCCCGCCTAAATCATAATATCCTTTAATAAAAGCGATAAAACTGTTTATTGCTTTGTCGCCCCGCCCAAGTAGCGGATCAACATCCAACTGAAGCGGTACCGTATTACCATAGCCTGTTTGAACTGAAGCTACAGCAATAGCCAGTGCTGTAATAGATTCAGAACCATTAATACCCGGATCAGGATTAGCACCATGTGATATGGGATCACCGGAAAACCTGCCATTTGGAGTTGCAGCAGTAGTTAGCCCAAAAGAAGTAGTATTAGCCCATGAAAAAATTCCAGGTATCATATTAAATCCATTTGGTGTAGGTTTTTCTTTCACCAGCTTTGTAAAAGATTTCGAAATATTTATTGCAAATTCATCAGCCCTGGTTTGGCCCTTACCATAATGGGGGATATTTTTTAACAATAACCTTATGTGCTCTGCATCTTTAAAATTATTATCAAGGCAACCATACAACTCTTCCCAGGTTATGCATTTTTCTTTTTCAATCCTTTGCTCCAGTGCTGCAAAAGAGTCAGCTACTGTAGCCAGTCCTGCTCCATCTACACACATATTATAAAATTGCACCCCACCATGAGTTGCGTCCAAACCTTTTTCTATTGTCCCATGGCAGAGCAAATCTAATACCAGTTCAGGAAATACTTCATGCATATGCTCAAGATGAAAATCTATTCCTTTTGCAATAGTGCTTATAGCTTTTTCTAAATGTTTTATAAATAAATTCCATAGTTTTTTTGTACTTGGTAATTCTTTTTGGTCATTTGCCATTTCTTTTAGGGCAAAATTAAAAATTGATGCAAAATTTACCTTAACCACGTCATTCATCGTATATTCTCTTCCAGGAATAGAACACCAATGACACCCATTTTTTTCTCTCTGTCTGGCAAGTTCAATAGAGTAACCATTTTTCATAAAACCTTTATTAATATTTTCATCACTAATGAAATTAGGACTTCCAGCCCCGTCTTCAAATAATATTTCAACAGCTCTTTTTAAAAGTTTTGGGTTTTGTTTCTCATGAACTCTTACATAAATACTTGTCGGAATTTTAAGTAAGTGTGCAGCTTCCAGTAAAAGAAAAGATATTGAATTTGTAACATCGCTGCCATAAATATCGGTGCCGCCTATCTGGTAGTATTCATTATCTTTTACCAATAAGCATGCTAGATGATAAAGGGCTTCATCATCAGAAAGAATACCTTTAGCTTTATCTATATCATAGTAAGGCTTTAAAAAAACATCTATAGCACCAACTGCTGCAGCTCCATTATACATAAGAGCTGTCATTATGAACCAGGCAAGCCACTGAACAGCTTCATGGAAAGTTTCAGGTGGTTCATTGATTAATTTTCTATTAATTCGTGCTATTTCAATTAAATTTTCCTTTAAATCTTGTTTCTCTTCTTTGGCAGCAAGTTTCTCAGCCTCAATTGCATGGCGTTCAATCCAATTTTGTATACCGATTACAACATTTTCCAGGGAATTATAAAAATCAATATTTCCGGATGAATTTTTTTCTCTATAGTGCCTTATTTTATCTAAAATACCTCTCCAGCCTAATTCAAATCCTATATTAATATCCTGACTAAAATGATGCGGTGCACCAATTCCATCTATTATTCCGTAATTTTTTTGGTCTTGGTGCAGGTTTTCATAACTAAAGTCAGGATTCCAAACACCTCTATCTTTAAATGGATTGCTCATTTCCCAAAAAACAAACATATATCCGCCGGCAAGTGAACTATTTTTATCAATATATACCGGATGGTTTTCAAGTAATCTTCTAAAATTTAGGCCACATGCTTTTGGACCAAGAACTCCCCCGCTGGGATGGTTGGGTATTAACTTAAAATTAAAATCCAGGGGCGGTGGTATCATTCCCTTATCATCTGTATCCATTGCCTCCATTTTTCCTGATGTTAAGCTTTTAGTTTTTAAACGATCCCATTTTATTCTAGTATGCTCTGTCTTTTTCTTGACAAGGTTTTTTATACGTTCTTTATAAAGAATATTTTCATACATTTTTATTTTCTCCAATAATATTTTAATTTTTATAACTCTAATATCCTTTTTACTTCCAAAACCCTGCTTCTGGGGCTGGTTAAACTCTTCCTGAAGACTATCATAAAGTTCATTGTGGACTTATATCGACTTCTCTAATATCAAACTTGCCGGGTTCAATAAGAAATGCTCTTTTGGTTTTCATATTTCAGTCTTCTTTCTTTCTAAATAACATCATTTCT
>JAMCSM010000155.1 GCA_023380915.1 Actinomycetota bacterium
TTCATCAATGATTATTGTCTTAGTACCTGAAGTACCTATATCAACACCAAGAAGATAGTTTTTATCTTTTATATAGCTTACCATTTTTACCCCTTATTTTTGGAATTTAAAAATATAAAAATCAAAAAGTAGAATTAGATGATTATTTCAGAATTATCTTTTTTATGGGGGCTATGCTTGCAAGGATTTTTTTCAGTCCTACAGATTTAAAGGCAACATCAAGTTCAAGATCATCAGAAGATTTCTTCACCCTTAAAATTTCGCCACTACCCCAAAGCTTGTGTTCTATAATATCTCCAACCTTAAAATTCATATAGTCAGTTTCTTTTTTAAAGCTGGTGACTGCAGATCTTTTAGCAGTTTTTAATTTGTGTAACATATCAAGGTTCTTTTTACCGGATTCTATTCCACTTTCATATTCATAGGTGTTAAAATGCAAATCGGAATCAGAATTTCTGCCTGATTCAAAACTGCCTGGTCTATCCTGATAATGCAGCAATGAGCGGCTTTTATTTTCATCAATATAAAGTTCTTCAGGAATTTCAGTTACAAATCTTGAAATCAGTCTTTCGCGCTGATCCCCATATATATAATGAAGAATTGAGGAAGTTAAAAAAACTTTTTCCCTCGCCCTTGTTATTCCAACATAGCAAAGCCTTCTTTCTTCCTCAACATCATCATAACCGCCGGTTATGCTTCTGATATGAGGAAAAATTCCTTCTTCCATGCCTGCAATAAATACTACCGGAAATTCCAGTCCCTTTGCATTATGAAGAGTCATTAAAGTTACTGTGTCTGCATTTTCATCATAATTATCGATCTCTGAAATAAGAGAAATCTCCTGAAGAAAATCATGAAGGCTTAACTTTGTATTGCCTTCCTCAGAAATATGATTTTCTTCAAATTCCCTGACAACAGTAAGAAATTCCTTGAGGTTTTCAATCCTGTTTAAGGATTCGATGGTATTTTCAATTGCAAGCTCTTTAAGATAGGAAGTCTTCTCCCATAACTCCTCTACTGTTTCATCAATGCTGTGAACATTAAGATAATCTCTTAAATGATTTATGATATTAATGAAATCTTTTATTTTTTGTCTGGTCGAAGGGCTTATTGCATTTATTTTTTCAACATTATAAAAAGCATCACAAAAAGTGGTGCCATTATTTTGTGAATATTTTTCAATATGTTTGATGGTTATATTCCCTATGCTCCTTGCAGGAACATTTACAATTCTCATCAAACTTACAACATCCCTCGGGTTGGAAATAAACTTCAGATATGCAAGCATATCTTTTATTTCTTTTCTGTCATAAAATTTAAGGCCGCCAAAAATACGGTATGGCATACTCTCACGCATAAATACTTCTTCTATTGCTCTTGACTGTGCATTTGTTCTGTAAAATACAGCAAAATCTCTGAAACATTTTTTGCTGTCTTCTGCCATCAGATCTCTGATTTTCCTGGCAATAAACTTTGCTTCTTCCTGCTCGTTTTTAGCCCTGAATTTTGAAATCAGCTCTCCTGCCTTATTTTCTGTCCACAACTTTTTCCTGCTTCTTGAATAATTATTTTTTATCAGCTCATTTGCTGCATTCAGAATCAATCCGGTTGAGCGATAATTCTGTTCAAGTTTTATAATTACGGAATTTGAAAAATTCCTGTCAAAATTTATGATATTTGATATTTCCGCACCCCGCCAGCTGTAAATACTTTGGTCATCGTCTCCAACAACAAAAATTTTATTTTTTGTGCTGTATAATAGGAGAATAATTTCATTTTGCGCAAGATTTGTATCCTGAAATTCATCTACCAATATATATTTAAATTGATCCTGATACTTTTTTCTTATATCCGGATAATCTTTAAACAGTTTTACTGTTAAAAGCAGAAGATCGTCAAAATCAAGGGCATCGGCTTTAATAAGCTCATTTTGATATCTCGGAAAAATTTGTGCCACAATTTTTTCAAAAGGATCAAAAGCTTTTTTTATAAAACCTTCATGATCCTTTAATTTATTTTTTGAGGCACTGATAGTTTCCTGAACCGATTTGGGTGAAACTGTCTTAACATCATAACCGGCATCAGCAACACATCTTGAAATTAACTTTAAGGAATCATCGCTGTCATATATAAGGAATTTTTCACTATATCCCAGCCTTGATATTTCTCTTCTTAAAAGACGCGCACAAAAAGAATGAAAAGTTGATACCCACATATACTGCCCGACACTTCCTACAAGAGATATCACTCTTTTTTTCATTTCGTTTGCAGCTTTGTTTGTAAAAGTAATTGCAAGGATTTTAAAAGGATCAACACCTTTTTCTCTGATAAGATAAGCAATCTTATAAGTAAGTACACGTGTTTTACCGCTGCCTGCACCGGCAAAAATTAAAAGAGAGTTTTCACTGTCCAGTACAGCTTTAAGCTGCTGCGTATTTAATTCCTTTTTAAGCTCCAAAATAAACTATACCTGACCTGTCTGTTAAAATTTTTTGAGTGTTAAATTAAAGAAAATGCTTGCAAATACCGCTACCTGATTTTTTTTCCAAGCATTGAAGCAATACCTGATACCTGATACAGCATTTCAGCAGTCTGCTTTATGTCAAGAGCCTGCTGTCCGTCACACAATGCCTTCTCGGGTTCGTTATGAATTTCCACTATGAGTCCGTCCGCACCAACAGCAATGGCAGCCCTGCTCATCGGAATTACCAGATCGCTTTGACCTACGGCATGTGAAGGGTCAATAATTATCGGCAGTTTGCTTAGCTTCTTAATTACAGGCACAGCAGACAGGTCCAGTGTAAATCTTGTATATGGTTCAAAAGTTCTGATCCCTCTTTCACACAGAATTACTTCTGCATCACCTTTTGATGTAATATATTCAACCGCAAGCAGCCATTCTTTAATGGTTGAAGCCCATCCTCTTTTTAATATAACCTTTTTACCATATTTATTTGCAACAGAACCAACCTTTTTTAACAAAGCAAAATTGGACATGTTTCTTGTGCCAATCTGCAGAATATCAACATATTTGGAAACTTCCTCAACTGTTTCAGCATCAGTTACTTCAGTGGTTGTATAAAGTTTGTATTTATCACCGATTTCCTTTAGTATCTCAAGACCCTGATGCTCAAGACCCTGAAAACTGTAAGGAGATGTCCTGGGCTTGTAAGCTCCTGCCCTTAAAAAGCTCAAACCTGATTCTTTTACAATTTTTGCAATGGTATCAAGCTGCTCTTTGCTCTCAATTGCACAGGGACCTGCAATAATTGTTACATAGCCTTCTTTAATAAATCTGATGTCCTTCAAAGTTCTTCCCCTCTTTCAAGGATTTGAACATTTCTTAAGATACTTTCAAAAATCTGAATAATATTGTCATTATATAAGGGTCCCTTATTATATTTTGCGATATTATCCAGAAGCTCTTCTTCTCTTTTTGCATCATAAAGCGGAAGGTTATTCTTTTTTTTAAGCCTCTTTATTTCAAGAACAATTTTTGCCCTTTCATTTAAGTAATCAACAATTGCCTTGTCAATTCTGTTAATTTCATCTCTATATTTTGAAATTTTTTCATTAAAGTCAGGATCCATTTTTACTCCTCTTTGTTTAAGCTAAATATTTAAGCATGTTTATTTATTATACTTTATTATAATTAAAGTTTATTCCCATTCTATAGTGCTTGGAGGTTTGGAACTTATATCATAAACCACTCTGTTGACTCCTTCAACCTCATTTATAATTCTGCATGAAAGTTTTTCAAGAACTTTGTAAGGAAGTTTTACCCAGTCTGCAGTCATTGCATCTTCACTTGTAACAGCTCTGACTACTATTGGATAGTCATATGTCCTTTCATCGCCCATAACGCCTACACTCTTAATAGCAGGAAGAACTGCAAATGACTGCCATATTTTATTATAAAGTCCTGCTCTCTTTATTTCCTCAAGAACTATTGAATCAGCTTTTTTTAATATTTCAAGTCTTCTTTCATTTACCTCACCAATTATCCTTATGGAAAGTCCCGGTCCGGGAAACGGCTGCCTTAAAACAATTTCTTCAGGAAGCCCGAGTTCAATTCCAAGTATTCTTACTTCATCTTTAAAAAGCATTCTTAAAGGCTCAATCAGCTTAAGCTTCATGTCATCAGGAAGCCCGGCAACATTATGATGAGATTTAATCCTTGCAGCATTCTTTGTACCGCTTTCAATAACATCGGAATATAAAGTTCCCTGAACAAGATAATTTGCATCCTTTATTTTTTTTGCTTCTTCTTCAAATATCCTTATAAATTCAGTGCCGATAATTTTTCTTTTTTGTTCGGGTTCAATAACTCCTTTAAGTTTAGACAGAAACCTTTCCTGTGCTTTTATCATAACAAGATTAATCTTAAAGTTTTCCTTAAAAGTTTTTTCAACCTGTTCTGCTTCTCCGCTTCTTAACATTCCGTGATCAACAAAAATACATGTCAGTCTTTCTCCAACCGCCTTGTTTACCAGGATAGCAGCAACTGAAGAATCAACTCCTCCGCTTAAAGCGCAAATTATTTTGCCCCCGTCTGATTTTTCCCTGATCTCTTTTACTTCCTTTTCTATTATTGAAACCATAGTCCAGGTTGAAGAGCATTTGCATATTTTAAACAGAAAATTTTTAAGAATATCCATTCCTGAAGGTGTGTGAATTACTTCAGGATGAAACTGAATTCCATAAATTTTTTTAAACGGTTCCTCAATTCCTGCAATAGGCAGATTTGTTGTGGATGCAATAATTCTGAAAAATGGAGGAAGAATGGAAACACTATCTCTATGACTCATCCAGCATGTTTCAACAGGCTGAAGTCCGTTAAACAATAAGGAATTTGTATCAATATTTATTCTTGTTTTTCCATATTCATTTGAACCTCTGCTTGTAACTTCCCCGTCCAGCATATATGCAATAAGCTGCATTCCGTAGCAAATTCCAAGTACCGGAATTCCAAGTTTAAATAATTCCTTTTCTACTACATATTTTTTTTCATTTGAAATGATGCTGTATGGTGAGCCTGAAAGTATTATTCCTTTCGGATTTTTTGCTTTTATTTTTTCAAAGGGCGTGTCATAAGGAACAAGTTCGCTAAATACTCTAAGTTCCCTTATGCGCCTTGCTATTAACTGGCTGTACTGACCGCCAAAATCAAGTACGATAATATTTTCCAGGCTGTTTTCTTTCATATCATTTACACTTGCTCATCTATAAAAATCCTTAACCCATTCCAACTTTTTGTGCCCTTTGTTCAACTTTTCCTTCGGTTTTTATCGCAGGGGCTATCATGACCTCTGCTTTTTGAAATTCCTTTATATTTTCATATCCGCATGTTGCCATTGAAGTTCTCAAGGCTCCAAACAGGTTTAATGTTCCGTCATTTTCATGAGCAGGACCTACAAGAATTTCCCTTAATGTTGCTGCAACTTCGGTTTTTATTCTTGTTCCTCTCGGAAGCTCGGGGTGAAATGTTGCCATTCCCCAATGATATCCTCTTCCGGGAGCTTCCTTTGCTTTTGAAATGGGACTGCCAATCATTACCAGATCAGCACCGCATGCTATAGCCTTTGCAATATCTCCCCCTGTTCTCATTCCGCCGTCAGCTATAACAAAACAATACTTGCCTGTTTCTTCAAGATGCCTTACTCTTGCTGCTGCTGCATCTGAAATTGCTGTTGCCATTGGGACGCCTATGCCCAGAACCTGTCTTGTTGTACAAGCTGCTCCAGGACCTACCCCAACAAGAATTGCAACAGCTCCGGTCCTCATAAGATGAAGTGCCGTTGAATAAGAAGCTACTCCGCCAACTATTACAGGAATCGGGCATTCAGGAATAAATTTTTTTAAATCAAGCGGAATAACAGTTTTGCTTACATGTTCAGCACTTACAACTGTACCCTGAATTACCAATATATCAAGTCCTGCATTTATTGCAGTCTTATAATATTTTTCAACTCTTTGAGGTGTCAGTGATGCACATGCAACAACTCCTCCTGCCTTGATCTGTTTTATCCTTTTTACGATCAGTTCCTCTTGTATGGGCTCTGAATAAATCTCCTGCATTTTTTGTGTTGCAACATCCTTTGAAAAACCCGCAATTTTTTCAAGCTGTTCATCAGGATTTTCATATCTTGTCTGCAGGCCTTCAAGATTTAAAACTGCCAGCCCGCCAATTTTCCCCATTTCAATTGCAAGCTTTATATCAACTACTCCATCCATGGCAGAAGCAAGACATGGAATTTCAAGTTTAAACTTATCAAGCTGTACAGAAATATCAATGTCTTCAGGATCTCTTGTCCTTCTGCTGGGAACAATAGTAATTTCATCAAAGCCGTAAGCTTTGCGACCTGTCTTTCCTTTCCCGATTTCTACTTCCATTTAAACCTCTTTCTTTTTCCTTAAAATTTTTTTCTCCTGACCTTTAAATAATCTTTTAATATTATCTCTATGCGCAATCAAGACAATAACCGTCCAGATAACTGATGCTGTTATTATATAATTATCATATCTTGCAGCAAAAAACATTATGGGATTTATAACAGCCGCAGCAATGGAACCTATAGACATTATTCTGGTAATAACGAATACAACAACTACAATTAAAATAAGAACAATTGCAGGCAGGAGTCTTAAAATCAGATTAGCGCTTGAGAACGGTAGAATACACGTTGCTGCAATAATACCATAGCCGGCCGAAATTCCTTTTCCTCCTTTAAATTTCAAAAAAACAGGAAAAACATGACCAATGATCACAAAAGTTGTTGTAATAATATATAAGATATAGCTTGAAGGAAAAAATAAATAAATAAGCAGAACAGGTATAAATCCCTTTAAAATATCAATAACCATTGTCAAAATTCCAAGACCGGGGCCTGCAGTTCTTAAAACATTTGTTCCACCAACATTTCCGCTCCCGTAATTTCTTATATCATCTCCCTTGCGGACTTTATAAATCACAAAAGCTGTAGGAAAAGAGCCAAGCAAATAAGCAAAAAATGCAAGCAATATTTTTAAAATTAAATTAACATTCATAAATTGATAAATGAATAAAATTATTTTTTATTAGCTTCTATAAAAGTAGAATTTTACTATAGTTTAACAGTTTCTTCAATTTGAAAAACGCTTTATTAAAGGATTATTCTTTATTTGGAAAATGTTTTTCTGGAGATATTTAAAATTAAAACATATTTTTTTAAATTAATATTTATAAAGATTTTATTTTCTTTTATGCCTGCTTATTTAAGACATAATTATTAATGGCAAAAGCCACTCCGCTGCTGTCATTATCCGGAACGACATAATCGGCAGCTTTCTTTAACTCTTCCACGGAATTTCCCATTGCAATACCAATTGCTGCAAACTTAATAATTTCAATATCATTATTGCTGTCACCTATTGCCATCAGCTCATCTTTTTTAATCCCGTACATGTCCATAATTTTGCGTACCGCAAAAAATTTATCTGCGCTGCTGTTAAGAATCAGTATCGCAAATGGACTTCCCCTTACAATTTTAACTGACTTTGATTTGATTTTACTTTTAAGGTAATCTTCAAAACCATCTTCTTCATAACCTGAAATAGAAAGCATAATTGTTTTTTCAAGTATATTTGGCGACATTAGATCTGCAGTTTTAACTATTTTATCACCTGTACCGGTTACTATCTTAAGAAACGGGTGTTCATGATCATAATATAAAAGACCGTCATCTGCACCAAGGACCAGACCCTTTTGCCATTCATTGCAGTACTTTATTGCTTCTTTGATGACTTCAGGCTGGATTTTAAGTTCAAAAATTGTTTTTGAATAATTTTCAATTATCAATGCTCCGGAATATGATATCTGCGGAGTAGTAAGATTTAACATTTTAGCCAGTTTGCTTACAATCAATGAAGGTTTAGCGCTGGTTATCACTACTTTTATTCCCATATCCCTGCATGCAGATATTGCTTTTTTATTTTCCCTGCTTATTTTGGATTTTGAATTAAAAAGTGTGCCATCAAGATCAATTGCTATTAATTTAATCAAAGTATTGCCTTTGCTCTTAAAAAGTATTCATAATCCCATTGAATTACAGAAGAAATAAAGCAAACCATAGAAATCCAAACTTAAAAAGTATTTATGATACCGGTTTGAAATGGCAAAATTCATAAACTTGCCTGTGCTTCGGTTGCAGCACTTTCCTGTTTATTTATAAAATTTCTTATCAGGTTGCTCATTTTAATTACTTCTTCATTGCTGTCGGTTAATTTTTTTAATTTTTCCAGTTCAGTTTTTTGAATCAGTAACTCACTTTCGATTTCTGCTTTGCGCTGGTCAAAATAATTAACCTTTTCAATCTTTTCTTCAAGTTCAATTATTTTTATATTATTTTTTTTAATATTTTCATTAATCTTTAAAAGTTCCTGTTGCGCTTTGCTAAAATCTGACTTTTCAATAAAATTTTTTACTTCACTTACCAAAAAATCATAAAAATAATAAAGTTTTTTAATTTTAGCTTTATATTCTGCTGCAGCCTGCAGATATTCCTGTGTTTTTGCATAGTCAAATTCAAAGGGCTGCAGATTATTTTCATTCTTCAAATATTGTTCACTAAAGTTATTTATTTTATTTTTTAAATCTTCGATATTTTTTTCTGTAACAGAAAGGACATGCTCATCAATCGTGTTTTGCATCTCAATGTCTGCCTTTTTGTTTTCTTTTACAAGCTCCTCTTTTACCCTTGCCAGTTCTTTATTTTCATTTTTTATCTTTTCACAAATCATTTCAATATCTTCAAGTTCTTTTTCCCTGGTTCTTATAAAAACTTTTTTTTCCAGAATTTTAAGCTCGTTTTCAGTATCTTTTTTAAAATACAATTCCTCAAAATCCTTTAATATGTCTTTAAGCTCAAGAATGGCTTTTTCCTTTTCCTGTATTTTTGTTTTTATACTATTAAAATTAGTGAGTGTATTATTATAATTGCTGTTTGAAATTTTTTGCTTATCATTTAATACAAGATCATATGATGAATAAATATTCTCATATAATGAAAGCATAGGCAGATAAACCGCAGCTTCTTCCTTTATTTTATAGATAAAGCTGCTGCAGTCAGTTTTTATATTATTAAAAAGGCTCATTTTTTATCCATTCCCTTCATTTGAATCCTCCATACCTGAGACATTATCCGGACTTTTTCCAGGTTCTTCATCTATTATTTGCATATCTTTCATATCCATCATAATTTCTTTACTGATATTGTTATTTCTTAAACCTTCTATCATATTGCTGTAAAATTTATTAATCATACTTCTGTCATCATTTTTCAAATTTATATCATTCCCAAGTTTTATGGTTATAATATCTGCATACGCCCTTACAAGCGCATTTATATTTTCATTATATTGATGCTTGGTAAGATAATCTTTTTTCAGAAATTTTTTCTGATCGGCAATTTCGCTGCTTAAATTACCGATTATTATTGATATATCCCTGTCAAGGATTTTTTTATATTCCTCATACTTTCTGCTTTCCTTTTTATCTTTTTCCTTGACTGCTGATTTTATCTGAGCAATTTCATCATCTTTTATAAAAGTTCCTTTAAATATTATCGGAAGATTTTCCGGCTGATTGTCTATGGAGGATTTTAAAAATATTAAGTTTGCAAATAACGGGAAATAATATTTTTTCTGATTGAAATAAAGCTCATCACTTACTTTAAAAAATCTGCATTCTGCATCAGGCGCGATAGTTAACTGCACCCTGTCTTTAAAAAATCTGGAGTCTTTTATTTTTAATTTTTCCGGAGTTGTGGTTTCACAAATTTCAAGGCTCATTATTTTATCCTGTATTTTTCAAATTAACTAAAAAATTGTTATATCAAATTTTTGTACACCAATAATTTATCATTTTTAATATATTAAAGCTTTTTTAAGAAAGGTTAAAGTTTTTTGTTCTTAAAATTTAAAATAATTTTAATTACTGAATTTATGGTTTAAAATAAAAAAACAATCATTATTTTTATAATTAATAAATTCCAAAACTGGATTTGTTTGTTTATTTTTAACAGGTATTTAAGGAATTAAAATGGAAGATAATAAATTAATATATCTTGACAATGCATCATCTACAAAACCGGATGACAGAGTAATACAGGATATGCTGCCTTTTATAAAAAATCATTACGGGAATCCTTCCAGTGTTCATCAGGCAGGTGCAGATGCAAAAGAAGGCATTGAAAATGCCAGATTTAAAGTTGCAGATTTAATTGGTGCAAAGCCTGAAGAAATTTATTTTACCTCCTGCGGATCAGAGTCGAACAATTTTGCTCTTATGGGAATTGCTGATGCAAATCAAAGCAAGGGAAAACATATAATTGCATCAGCAATAGAACATATTTCAATTTTAAATCCGCTTAAGGAACTTCAAAAAAGAGGTTATGAAACAACTATTATTGCCGTAGACAGGGAAGGATTTGTAAATCCGGAAGATATTAAAAACACAATAAGACCTGATACTGTTTTAATCAGCATAATGCATGCAAATAATGAAATTGGCACAATCCAGAAAATCAGGGAGATTTCAGATATTGCTCATAGTCATGGAATCATATTTCACAGTGACGGGGTTGCAACAGCAGGAATAATAAAGGTGGATGTAAACGAATTAGGAATTGATTCTTTAAGCTTTTCCTCCCAGCAGATGTACGGACCTAAAGGAGCTGCAGCACTATATTTAAAAAAAGGCATAAGAATCAAACCTTTTATTTTAGGCGGTGTACAGGAAAGAGGCAGAAGAGCCGGAACAGAAAATGTCCCGGCAATAGCAGGATTTGGAAGGGCATGTGAAATTGCAAAGACGGAGATGAATTCAATAAATGAAAGATTGATTAAACTGCGTGACAGGCTTATAAAAGGAATCCTTGACAATATAAAAGAAGTTACATTAAATGGTTCAATGGAAAGCAGGCTTCCCGGAAATGTTCATGTAAGTTTTAAATATATTGAAGGCGAATCAATTGTTTTATTTTTAAATATGCAGCAAATAACAGTTGCCACAGGGTCCTCATGTGCCTCGCAGGCGCTTAAAGTTTCTCATGTATGTACATCCATTGGCCTTGATCAGGCAACCGCACAGGGTTCAATCCTGTTTTCCCTTGGAAAATATAATACTGAAACAGAAATTGACAGGGTAATTGAAGTTCTGCCGCCTATAATAGACAGATTAAGAAAGATGTCGCCTCTTTATAGGGGATGACAATATTAAAATTAAATAATAATGAATTATGTTTTTATTGTCTGGTATAATTATTTAAATAATAAATTTCAAAATTTTAAAATTGTTGTATTATATAAACTTTGAAGATGCTGATGCAATTAAGATTACAATAATTTAGAAATAGCGAGGAAATAATGTTTCAATATAATGAAAAAGTAATGGAGCATTTTGCGAACCCGAGAAATGTGGGTGAGATTCCAAATGCAGATGGTATTGGCGAAGTTGGAAATCCTGTTTGCGGGGATATGATGACCTTTTATATAAAAGTTAAGGACGGCAAGCTTGATGACGTAAAATTTAAAACATTCGGATGCGGAGCTGCTATTGCCGTTTCGAGCATGGTAAGCGAGATGGCTAAAGGGATGACTCTTGAGCAGGCAATGCAACTGTCCAATAAAGATGTAGCCGAACAGCTTGGAGGCCTTCCTGAAAATAAACTGCATTGCTCAAACCTTGGTGCGGATGCGCTTCATAAGGCAATAGAAAATTACAGGGAAAAACATAAGGAGATATAATGAATGAAAAACAGTGTAATTGTCCGTATTGTGAACCGGAAGTAAAGGAAAATCTGGCAGATTTATGCTCACCATGCAGTATAGAGCCTGAAATTAAAGCTGATGAAGTTCTTGACTGCACAGGCCTTTATTGTCCTGCTCCTGTTTTTGAAACAAGAAAAAAAATTGATACTATTAAGAAAAATCAGATTCTTTTAATGGTTTCTGATGATCCTGCTTCTGAAGAAGATATGAAAGCCTGGGCAAAAAGAACGGGCAATGAAATAATGAGCATAGAAAAAGACAGAGATGTCTTTAAATTCTTTATTAAAAAGATATCCTGATTAAATACTTAGGAGTTTGTTTATGAAAAAATGTCTTTGATTTTTTAAGGATATTATTTTTAGATTTATTAATTTTAAAATTTATTACGCTATGATATAAGGTTAACATAGGGGGAAATAAAAATGTCAAAGAAAAAAATTTTATATGTTCAGACAAGCGGAATCAACACACCTCAAAGATTATATTCTCCTTTCATCCTGGCTCAAACTGCTGTTGCCATGGATATAGAACCAATAATATATTTTTTAGGCAAAGGAATAACAGTAGTTGTTAAGGGAAATGCTGAAAAAATAAAAATGGGCAGTTTCCCGTCACTTAAAGAAGTAATGGACAAAACTGCTGAACTGGGAATTAAGATGATGATCTGCCAGCAAAGCATGCAGGTTTTTGGCGAGAATTTAAAACCTGAAGATTTTATAGATTACTGTAAAATTGTCGGAGCAGCTACTTTAAACGATTTAGTCCTGGATGTTGACGGTACAATGTGGTTTTAACAATATCACAGGTTTAATTTATGCATTTTAACAACAAAAAATATGACCGGATTTTTTAAGCTTAATCATTACATAATGGTTTTTCTATATGTGAAAATACATCATTTTCGTGCTTATTTTAATTAGAGCTGTTCAGTTATAATTGATATCCTGCTGCGTCATCTAAAATAATATCTGAAAACATAATTTTACTTTTTTAAAAAATATATTATAATTTTTAATAATTAAAAAATTCATTTTGATAATTTGAAAATTTTATATATAAAGGGCAATTAATCCTTAGATTAATTAGCCATAACTACCTCCAAATAATTATTATTAAAATAATTTAAATATAATAATTCTAAAAAATGGAGGTAGTTTTTTTATTTGTAATTTTATCAACTTAAATTATAATAATATCTTGCAATTCCACTCTGGGGAGTAGTCTAGTGGTAGGACACATGACTCTGGATCATGGCGCGGGGGTTCGAGTCCTCCCTCCCCAGCCAAACACTTTAAATATAAAAGTAAAACTTCATAATGGGTTTAAAGATGCCGGTGGCATGTTTAAACAAGGGACTCGAAAGGACGGAATGAAGCGAAGCGGAATGAGTCCGCGGCTCTGCAGCGAACGAAGTGAGACGAAAGACCGAGTCCTCCCTCCCCAGCCAACCTGTGCAGCATGCAAACTGACCAACTTCCCTAATTTTAATACAAATATCAAAGGAGTAAATTATTTTATATAAACCATTTAGTCTATGACTACAGTTAACACAATCATCTAAACAGCTGATGGATAAAGGATATAGGCCTGCTGAGAGAATAGTAGTTTTTTATAATAGTTGATAAATTTAAAGAATCAAAACTGAGTCTCTTAATATCTTCGGATGGAAAAATTTTATGGAAATGAGCCTTTAGGTTTAGTTAAGTTTAACATAATGATTTTTAATGTTAAGCTGAATATATTTGATGATCCTTCTATTTTAAATATATTAAATTATAATTTTAATTTTAATTTATAAGTAGATATGTTTTTATTTATTGCCCCTTTAAGAATGCATATTGTACTATTTTCATTGTTCTAATAAATCTTCAATATTGCTCCTGAATTCACCCTTAATTAATCTTCCATCTACTAAATATTCGGCAAATTCAGCATAGCTATTAGGACTTAAGAAATGGAAAAAATATTTTTGTATTATACCTGACTTCTTTAATTCTTCATTAAGATCTCCAAAATGTTTTTTTGCCCAACGATATTTTGCTTTATTTTCTTCAGAATCATCACCATCTGGTTTTATTTCAACAACTACGATATTATCTCTTACTTTCAGAAAAAAATCAGGATTGAAATATCCTTGTGTGGGATGTTCACCTTTACGCCAAGAATATTCAATGCTATAAAAACCCATATCACGGGATTTTATCCATGTATCTAACTTTTCACATATCATTGGTTTTGTAAGCAATTCTACAAACTTTCTTTCCGGCTCTAATTTTGTTAATACAATATTCAGTGGAGTTTTAAAACAATAATGATTAATTTCTCTACTTGAGCTTCTTGGTAAACTTTCGTCAATTATAATATCATTTAATATATTAATAAGATCATCTGCACATTCTTTCTTGTAATCGTCACTGTAAAAAACTGTTGAACCATGTCTTACGGCACCAACTGCTATACTTTCTTTGTCAAGTTTTATTGTATTAATAGTCTTAGGATTATTCACCTTTCTTTCCAAAACAACCGTAGATCCTCTTACTCTAAAAAGTGTCTGAAATGCTCTGAAAATTCTGTTAGCATTATCTTCTGTTAAAACACCACTTTTTATACCAACCATTCTCATTGAATTTATAATAATATCTTTAATCTCTTTTTCTGGTGGTAAATTTTCTTTTTCATATTCACCTTTTGGAAATCGGATTTTTGCCTCAAAATCTCTTGTTTTGAAAGTTTCGACAATCTTTGATACCACTTCATCAACACCGAGGACTTCTTTTTGGATTGTTGTTGTTTTAGGTTTTATGACTCCACCAAAATCCTCATATTCTGTTTCTCGATCTATTTTCTCAATTTGGGCAACTAAATTTATATATCCCTTTGAATAATCAAAAAGTTCTGTATCTTTTTCAGCCTTGACAGCTTTTTCTTGTTTTTCATAATCAATTGTATAAAGGTTGAAATGATAATTTGTTCTATCTCCGGATATTAAAACTTCACTTGTTAAACGAACTTCAATCTCCAAGATTTCATCGACTAGACTTCGGATGTTTCTGCTCCAGGCATCATGATTAAAAACTCTAACTTTAGGTTGTGGCGATTTATATTCTTCTGGTATGCGAAGTCCTCGTCCTAAAACTTGTGCAATTAAAAGTTTTGAATTAAAAGCACGATCTTCCCATGGAACAATTTGAAAAACATTTTTTACATCCCAACCCTCAGTGAGCATAGAGACAGAAACAATCCATTCATATGAATTATCCTTGTTGTCAATATTTTTCAATTCTAAAACATTTTTTTTATGATCTTTATGTGAAGTAACAATTAAAACTTTTTTCTCTACAGCGTCACGTGATATTCTTTCCCGCTTTTCTAAAAAGTCAATCAAATCTTCCCGGAGTGTTTTTGCTTTTGAAATATCTCTTGTAACCAAAATTGTAAGAGGTTTGATGAGTCGATACTTTTTTACAAATTCATCATGGTTGTCATAAATCTTTTGGAATTTTTCATTCTTATCTATATTTTCGTCTTTTGCCACATATTCAACTGACTTAATTACTTTATCTTCAACTGCTTTACGGATTGAATAACGGTAAATAACATCATTAAAATAATCATCATCAATATATGCTGTTCCTGTAAATCCTAAAATGTATTTAAAATTGAAATCTAAAGAAAGTAAAAATGCTTTCCATTTCCTTATATCTTGCTCACTTGAGGAATTATAGGCATGATGGACTTCATCATTTAATACCAAAACCCGTTCCCCTTCTCCTTTTAGACTGTCAGTTATTGATGATCCTGTTCTCTCATAAACAGCATGAATATTTTCAACACAAATGTCGCCATTTATAATAGTGTTATTTGCATCAATAATTCTTGGATTTTTAAAAACACTGTCATCAGGTAAAGTTTCTTTGATTTTGTCGTCACCTGAAAGATTCTCAAATTTTTCTTTCAAACCTGACTCAATTGTAAGTGACGGACAAAGTACTAATACCTTATTGACCAAGCCAAGCCCTAAGGCAATCTGTGCAATGCCATAGATCAAATAGCTTTTACCTGTTCCAGTTGCCAAATCAACAACTGCCGAAAGCTTGTGTGGCAAAGGTAATTTTTTTTGATAATCTCGGACATCTTTATATCTTTTTTGAAGTTCATCATTATTTATAAAATTTTCCTCAATCAAACTTTCAATTGATTTATATTGATCAGATGCAAGAAAAATAATTGCGTCTCGTATTGCTTCTTTCTGAAATTCTCTGTCACCGCATAGTACATCAAGAAAATCAACCCACTTTTTCAAATTGAGCTTTGAGGGATCATAGTTTTGATTTACTTTCAATACTAAGTCCTGCGTTTTATATATTTTAATTCCTTCTGTCATAGTGTTTATTTAACCTTAAAAACTTCTCGAAATTCGTTGCCGTAAATATCAACATATATTGCCATAATTTTCTCGCCACAATCTTTACTTATAAATTCTCTTATAATCACTTTTTGTTTCTTCAATTCTTTTTTTATTTCTTCCTCGCTTTCTTCCTCGTCACTTGCTTTTTTATTAAGCAAATCATGTGCAAAAGAATAATTAGTCATGATAAACTTTTCGCCATCATAATTCAGGTCAACAATTAACATTGCCAAGCTTTCAAAATTTTTTAGCTTTTCGCCTGTTTCGTCCAGTGAATACGAAGACTCGAATTTCTTGATTTCTAGAATAATTTTATCTTCCAATTTTTTTAATTCCGATTTTACTTCTGGCTGACGAATAAAGTGAAAACCGATTGCTTCATCTAAGTCATTAATCTGGCTTTTGCTTTGAGGTTGTCGGAATTTTTTAAATTGGACTTTATGTAATTCTTTAATTATCTGATACGGCACTTTAAGAAAGTAATAGCGTACTTTGTCAATTTGATGATAATCACTAATAAAATTGACATTGTTTGCTGGAGCGATAATGTAAAATCTGCCATCAATTTTCTTCCCAATATTTTTGTGCAATTCTTGCAAATACTTTTCATCTACACTGGCATTTGAAAGTTCCCAATAAGGAAAGATTTTTGCATAAAACTCACGTTTCTTTCCATCAATTTCAATACCACCGATATTTTTAATCTTTGTTTCTTCAACTTCAAATAAATCTTTCACAAAACGAATATATTCATTTTTTTGTAAAGTAAAAATTTTTCCAAGATCATAAAGTCCAGAAGTAACAACAACAAAAGAATTTGCTGGTTTGCCATATTTTTTCTTCGGGTTGTCTAAATCTTTACTTCGATCAATTTCAAGTAATCGTCTTTGTGAGGTATAAATTGCTAATTTTCCAATATCGCACCCAACCCAACGGCGGTTAAGTTTTTCTGCAACTGCAAGCGTTGTCCCACTACCAACAAAAACATCCATAACCAAATCACCTTCATTTGAACATGATTTAATGACTCTTTCTAAAACTGCCTCTGAGTTTTCTGTAGGATAACCTGTGGTAGATGAATAACCTGGAATATCTGTCCAATTAGAAGTGCAAACTTCCAGATCCGATTGTAGGTATTGGAGTACTTCATCATTGTCTCTAATACGACCTTCCTGCACATATTTATTCATAGTTCCTTGGTTAAATGTCCAATGACGCCCTTCAGGAGGATAATAAATCTTTCCTTCGAATATTCTCTCTATTGGATGTCGTATACCAGGACTGTGAGCGTTTATCCATTGTACTTTATTTTTTCTTTGCCTATATATTGTATTAAAATTATAATTTTCAGTTTTTGAATATAAAAACAAACTATCTGTAGCTGAATTGAATCTGTTGACACCCTCCCATTGTTTATTTGTACGATTAATAACAATCTCGTTTAAGAAATTTTGTTTACCAAATACCTCATCTAAGATTATTTTTGCATAATGACCAAAATGATAATCCATCCTTAAAAATATAAAACCATCATTAGACATTATTTCTCTTAATAAGATTAATCGACGTCTGATAAATTCAACAAAATCAGCACCTTTCTTTTTTGCACTATAAGCACTTTGGCCTTTTGCAGCATCGTATTCAGCTCCGGTGCCAAAAGGTGGATCAATGTAGATTAGTTTTACTTTATCTTTAATCTTTCCTTTAATTAAGGGATCTTTATTCTCGTAAAAAGTTTTTAAAATTTGCAAATTATCACCGAAAACCAAAAGATTAGTCCAATCATCTGAGTACTTAGGATACTTTTTACCATTAAAAACTTTCTCAATTTGTAGCGGGACAGGCTTCGCTTCTTCTGTATCTGCAAGTATATCTTCTTTTCGCATTTTACCTGCAAATACAAGCTCGTATTCCTTCTGTTTAGCTGGAAATAGTAAATATTTATAAATTTCTGGGATCTCTTTTCTGTTTTTTAAGCAATCAATTAAAAACTCTATATCGTATTTATTTAAATTATTTGAATCCATATAAATAATGCTAGTTTATTGATGAATTTTTTATAATTATAGAAAAAAAACACTTAATATGGAAGAAAATTAAACATCATCTGTAATAATAACAAATTAAATGACCTGTTTGCTATATCCTGGATGGCTGCGATTTTAGTTAAAGTATTTGATAATATAAAGTTTAATTATAAATTAAAAGGTCAAGCACTAAAAATGCTCTAAATTCTGGCTTTGGTGCATAACATTGGATAAAAATATTTGAATGGGGTAAAGAAAAAGATTATTTGATAATATTGAAATAAATTTTTTAATAACCACTACAAAAATTAAGTTTGGGGATATTCCTTCAGAAAAACAATGTCAAAGAATATTAAAACTTCAGTAAAAAAATGAAAGATGAAGGATTCGTAGATTAAAATTAAGTATATATATTTTTATTGTGAAGATAAAGTGGAATTGAGAGTCCTCTTACAAATTCACTTCTTTCTCTGCTAGATCTTTCTTTAAATAAATATCTTGCATAGCTCTTAATATCAATATCTTCTTTAATATTTATATTCTGAGTTTTAAGTATTTGAAAAGCAATCTTCTTATATTCTTCTAATGAGGATTTTAATCTTTGTGAAATATTTAAATTTTTAAAATTAAGCTCCTCTATAAACTGGATAAGTTTTTCTTCAAGCTCTTCCTCTTTTATGTAGTGTTTGCAACATTGCCTATCCAGTGTCTTTGAACAGTGATAATATATATGGTGGCCAAAGTTACCATCAAGAAGCTTTTTAAACTTATCCTCTGCAACAATATTTGCACCGCAGCTTCCGCATTTAAAAAGTCCCTTGTAGGTAAATTCTTTAGCTCCATATGCTACATTTCTGGGACCAATCCTATTTGCTGAAACCCTGTCAAATATCTCTTTTGTAATTAGTGGCTCATGGGATCCTTTATACCATTGTCCCGATTCTAGCGGATATTCAAACTGTCCGTAATAAAATGGGTTTTTAAGCATTGCAAGTATCAGGCTTACCTGGACATATTTTCCAGTCCTTGTTGTAAAGTTAATACTGTCAAGCCACTTTTTTAACTTTCTTCCACTCTGGCCAAGATATGCTGCTTTAAAAAACATCTCTTTCATAATAGGTCCCCTTATAGGATCAACTACTATATCTTTTAGACCACCAAATGCCCTGTTGTAATATCCAAGAGGTGGCATGCAAGGTCGCCAGCCCATTTCACATTTTGCTCTTATCCCCTCTTTTTACATTTAAGCCCCTGTTATCATTTTCAAGCTCTGATCTGGTATTGGCAAGTATTAGCTCACACAGGCTCTGATTCTGAGACAGTATTACAATAAATTTTTTTGCTCCAATTATCATTGCCCATATCGGATAAGACAGGCTTACAATGGTGGATTTTCCTGAGCCTCTGAAAGCTGTTACTGCTGCTGCTTTTATACTACCGTCCTGGCAGAGATTAAAAATTTGCCTCTGGAAAGACGCAGTTGGATACTTTATGTAATTTGAAAGGTAAATTAAGAAAAACCCATAATGAGACCTTCTTGCAATCTCCCTTCTTACACTTGCATCATTTATTATGTATTTTTCAATTTTATTGAAACTTAATTCACTGTTCATCGTTTTTACCTTCCTCTATCATCATATATTCTTTTTCGCCAAGCATATCAAGGACCTTTTGGACGGCACTTCTTTGCATCTTACTTAGATCTTTATCTAAAGCACTTGCAGCTTGCCTTAGCTCAATTCTTGTTTCATAGGATGGATGATGATATTTTAGCCAGAAAATAGCAGCTGTCAGGTTTCCATCCCTTATCGAAGCCAAAACCTGCGATTCTGCCATATCATTTACAAGCATAGTTCCTTCTGCAATTGCGCTGTCCGCAAGGCTAGAAAACTTCAAGTCAGATTTTTTCCACCTGTAGTATGTAGAGCGGCCTATACCTGTCTTTTCAGCTGCAATGGATACTATAGGGGTTTTCTTCAGTTGCTCAATTATTAGATTTTTATCCTCGGCAATTCTTTTTTTAATTGTTTTTCTTTTTGGTCCATTTTAAGGTTTTCCTCCTTTTAAATTGTTAAACCTCTCTATTATTGTCTTCCCACGAGCATGACCTGAATTAGTTGGATCAACAATAAAGCCTCTTTTTTGAGCATATTCAAGAAAGCTTTTGTTAATTACAGGATCAGTTCTGCCTGGTGTAGTTATTGCAGGTTTACAGTTAT
>JAMCSM010000156.1 GCA_023380915.1 Actinomycetota bacterium
AAAGTGTAAACTATTTTTTTATGTTACAGGTTATCCTTTTTGTGAAGATAAAGACTGCAGGGGATTTAACAGCCACTGGCAGAAAGACCTTATCCACAGCCAGATAGAAAGTGGAAAGTTTTGTAAAACCCACAAAAAAATTATTGAAAAAATCAAAAATAAGATATAATAAAACATAAATACCCAGTGAACGGTGTTTGAAATAAGTTTGGATTGTCTTTGAGGCTTTGTTTGAAAGAATATTTTTACAAAGATGAGAAGAGCAATCCAGAACTTATTTCCTACTTCAGCTCAGTCCATTATTAACGCCGTTCAGTGAATATTTACGAAAAAACAATACGGGGCGTAGCGCAGCTGGCTTAGCGCGCATGGTTTGGGACCATGAGGCCCTCGGTTCAAATCCGAGCGCCCCGATTAGCAGTCTTCTTTGTGAGGGTTTGAACCGAAGGTTCACCACGACATCTGTTTTTACCATAGAGGAAGTTGCTTTCCAAAGAAGATGGAGAGTGTGCGTCAGGAGTGCATCCTGAACGTTCCAGCACAATCCGAGCGCCCCGATTAGCAGGGTATATTCCGAGCACATAGTTTACACTTTCTGACTGCGAAGATCCGTTTGGTTTTAAAATATTGGATAAAATATGAAAAAAAGTGTAAACTATGTGTCAATAAGAACAGCAGTCTTTTCTGCAAGGGTTTGAACAAAATATTCTAATTTTGTAACAAATTTTCCACCTTGGTAATAAATCTTAAAATTATATGTTTATTTTCTATAAATTTCTTAATTTCAACCCAGTTTAAATCAAGATATTCATGCGCTAAAATATTCCTTAGGTGAACAAATCCACTTAATATTTTGGCATCATATTCATCTAAAATTTTCAGAATAGAAAGTTTTTTTTATAGCATCTGAATAGCTGGTGGGTATTTCAATATTTTCCACAACAAGTATAATTTTGGAAATATCAATTATAGCATTCACAATATTTTCAACAGTTCTCTCTAAAATTTTTCTGTCTGACGATTTATTTAAATAATTCTGATAGGTAAAATCCTTAAAATCATCTAAAACCTTTAATTCTGTAATTACAAAATCTACTCTTCTTATAATAGATTCTCTTTGTATTTTATCAAATTGAGCCATTTCTTATTTTTTTTCTTTGATTAAAAAAATCAATCACATAATCGCAAAAATCCTCTGCTTCTGATGAAATTTTCAACATGTAATTGAGATAAAATTTATAATCTTTTATTAGCAGGTGTATTCCTCGTAACGCAGATAGAGATATTGATGGCCCAGCAGTATTTAACACAATCAAATCTGTATTTCTTTGTACAGCAGAATCAATTTTATTCCACAAAGACATATAATCATCCGGATTTTCTAAGTATACTGCTACATCAATATCTGATTCAGGCATTTCCCTATAAGTAGCAAAAGAACCAAAAACAAAACTCATTTTTACATTCACTTCTTTATCACACACATTTTTTATATTATTTAAAATTACCTCTCTTTCCATTTTTTAAGTATAACATATTATTATGGCTTAATCCAAACTAAGGATGAGGTGGGTTTTTTAAAGATTTCTTGACCTGGCCAATAAAACTATAAACCGTAGGGACAATAAATATTGTAAGAAAAGTTCCTATACCGAGTCCGGTCGCTATAACCAATCCTATATCAAATCTGCTTACTGCTCCTGCACCCTTTGCAAATATTAATGGAAAAACACCAAACACCATAGCAGCAGTTGTCATCAATATGGGTCTAAGTCTTATGGCCGCGGCTTTTTCTATTGCCTCCCGCTTGTTTAATCCTTCATTCTCCTGTAAATCATTTGCAAATCTTGTCATAAGTATCCCATGCTTGCTAACAAGACCTATAGGATTGGTTATAGCGACCGGACTCGGTATAGGAACTTTTCTTACAATATTTATTGTCCCTACGGTTTATAGTTTTATTGGCCAGGTCAAGAAATCTTTAAAAAACCTGTCAATGACATCGGTACACTGAATAATATTATAAGCGGGTCTATAAAGCTTTCAAATAGCGCTGCAAGAACCAAAAATATTATTATAAGAGCAAAAACAAAAGTTATTATTATAGTGTGTCCCTGCTGGATGTATTGCCTGGATTGTCCTGCAAAATTATAAGTAAACCCTGATGGAAACACTTTTGGAAATAAATTTTCCAGGTAGGTTATAGCCTGTCCAAGTGTTACCCCGGATCTCATAGTAGCGGATATTGTTGCAGAATTTAATTGATTGAATTGGTTTAAAGATTCAGGGACAACAGATATTTTTGTTTTTATAACACTTGATAATGGGACAAGCTGGCCATTGGAAGCCTGTATATAATATTCCCCAAGTTGATGAGGATAATATCTGAATTTTTGTTCAATCTGTGGGGTTACTTGATAACTATAGCCCTGCATAGTAAACCAGTTTATATAATTTTCACTTAATAACGTTGAAAGTGTATCACCCAATTCCTGCATATTTATGCCCATACTCAGGGCTTTACTTTTATTAATAGAGATATTTATCTGGGGCTGGTCATACTTAAGGTCGCTATCCATATAAGCAAATAAGCCACTTTTTCTTGCCTGTGCCATAAATTTTTCAGTAGTATTATAGAGCTCGTTATAACCCGCAGTAGTTGTTACAACAAATTCTATAGGAAGACCACTTGCACCGGGAAGACTGGGTAAGGGAAATGCCACTACTTTTAAACCTGTTATAGTGTTAAGTTTTTTCTGTATTTGAGGTATAATCTGCATTTCAGTTTCTTTTCTTTGGTTCCATGGTTTTAACAGCATACCTCCAAAAATGGTATTGCCTGGACCTAAAGCCATAAAATATTTCTCTTGCTGACGGAAAGACGTAAATATATTTTCTATATGTTTAGCATAGATATTCAGGGTATTTAAAGTGGCTGTTGGTTCAGATGTACCATTAATAATTACAATACCCTGGTCCTCTGTAGGTGCTAATTCTGATTTACTTGTTTTAAGTAAAAAGTATGCACTTGACAGGACAACAATAATAACAAGAACAACAATAGCCCTATAATTCAGTACTGATTTTAATAATTTGGAATATATAATTCTTATTTTATCAAAAGAAATTTCCAATAAATGTGAAAATCCCTTTTTACCTATGTTTTCATTGAGAAATTTTGATGAAAGCATTGGAGATAGGGTAAGAGCCACAATACCGGAAATAATAACATCTCCCGCCAGAGTAAAGGCAAATTCCTTAAACAAGGCGCCTGTCAATCCGGACATAAAACCTATTGGTAAAAATACGGCAATAAGCGTTAAAGACATTGCAATAATAGGAACCCCTAATTCACGGGCAGCCAAAAGTGCGGCATTAAAGGGTGTTTTACCTTCTAAAATATGCCTGTCCACATTTTCCACTATTATTATTGCATCATCTACTACAAGCCCTATTGCCAGCACCATTGCCAGTAAGGTTAATATGTTTATAGTATATCTCAAAATAAACATTATAAATAAGCCGCCAATAATGGATAAAGGAATTGCAATAATAGGAATGGCAACACTTCTATAGGAGCCGAGAAATAAAAAAATCACAATAATTACAACTATCAGTGTTATTACTATTGTCTTTAAAATTTCAGATATAGAGGCTTTTATATATTCTGTTCTGTCATGAGCGACTTTAAGGTTCATTCCCACAGGTAATTGTTTATCTATTCCCGGCAGGATTTTTCTTATATTATTGACAACTGTCAAAGGATTTGCTCCAGGAGTTGCATATATTCCCAAAGCAACACCACTTTCCCCTTTGTATATGGCTTGTGAATTATAATTTATAGAGCCTAATTCTACAGTTGCTATATCCTTGATTCTAAGCAATGTTCCATTATCATTTGCAACAACTAAATTTTTAAATTGTCTGACACTGTGTAAATCAGTGGCGGCAGAAGTATTAATCTGAATATAAGGACCTTTTGTATACCCGGTTGCTGCGATATAGTTATTACTTATAAGAGCATTATCTATCTGTAATGGCGTAATGTTATACTCTGCCATTTTTATAGGATTAAGCCAGATTCGCATGGCAAATGTTTTATTTCCGAATATAAATACCTGTCCTACACCATTTATAGCCTGTATCTGGGGAATTACCATCCGGGTCAGGTAATCTGTTATCTGTGAAGATGTTATTGTTTTTGAAATAGAAGCCAAAAAGAGTGATGGAGTGGCTGTAATACTTGTTTTTGTTATGACTGGCAACTGCGCCTGTTTGGGCAATTGATTAAGAACAGAATTGACTTCAGACAGAACTTCGGCTAATGCTGCATTTGGGTCATAATTAAGTACCATATAAACGTCTATTGTACTTAACCCTTCAGTATTGGTGGATGTCATATAATCTATACCTTCAGATGAAGCTATAGCTCTTTCAAGAGGCGTTGTGATAAATCCTTTAATTACATCAGCACCTGCCCCGGGGTATGCTGTTTGAACAGTAATAAGTGTGGCTGCAGTTTTTGGAAATTGTCTGATACCAAGACTTGTAAACGACCTTATACCCAAAAATAATATTATTAAACTTACAACTATGGAAAGAACAGGTTTTTTTATAAAAATATCTGTAAATCGCATTGTTATTTAATCCTTTTGTGTGAAGCCTGAATTGCCACCTTTGAACCATTTATCAGTTTTAGCTGGCCTGCTGTTACCACCATTTCATTTGCCTTTATCCCCTTTTTTATAATTACAACGTTATTTCTTTGTTTACCCACTGTAACATAGCGGGTTGTGGCAATAAGTTCATTATTCTTTTTTGTAACTACAAACACAAAATCACCATAGGTATTATATGTAATAGCTATTGTTGGAATAGTAATAACATTATGTTCAATGGGTAATAAAGCCTTTACAGTTACAAACATGCCGGGTTTTAATATTGAACTGTTATTTGAAACGATTGCTCTTACAGTAACATTCCGTGAAATATTATTTACATTAATGCCGATTGTTTGTATTTTTCCCATTAATACCAGGTGCGGATACGCATCCATTGCAATGTTTATGTTTTGACCCGCTTTAATTTTATCCAAATCATTCTGGGGAATAGAAAAATCTACATATATGGGATTTATTGTATATAAAGATACGAGATTGCCTCCGGGGTTTACAAATAGACCTGTACTTATACTTCTAATACCGAGTATGCCGGAAAAAGGGGCCTTTATAGTCATATCATCTATTGTTGTTTCTATCTGTTCTATCAAAGCCTGTGTTTGTTTGATTGTTGACAGGGCCTGTATATAAGAAGATTTGGATACCGCTTTTTTTTCTTTGTATAATTTCTTATATTGTTTATAATTAAATTCCGCCAAAATTAATTGGGCTTTGTACTGTTTAAGCTGTGCAATATAGGCAGAATCATCAAGTTGAACCAGTATCTGACCTTTTTTTACAAACTCACCAGAATGAAAATATATACCTGTTATCTGGCCACTTGTCTGTGTTGTAACATCTACAGAATCTATAGATGTTACGGTTCCTATGGCATTAAGATAAGGCTGCCAGTTTTGTTTTTTTGCAATAGCGACAGATACATAAGCAGGTGGAATTTTAAAATACTTCATTGCCTGATGTTGCTTATAATTTTTAAATGCATCAAATCCAAAAATACCGCCAAAAATTACAACCAGAATAAAAATCACAATCAATAATCGTTTTATCATGTTAAGACTCCCGTTTTTTAATCGTTTTATCTTTTGTTTTGTTTAAACCCATACCCAAGGCATTATAGATAGATATTATATCCTCCCTTAATAAAAGATTCTGATTAACTAAATTATATTGTGCATTAAGCAAATTGAATTTCCAGGTAAGATATGTTATGGGATCTATTATCCCTGCATGATATTGGGCAGTATATAGTTCAAAAATCTTTTTTGTAGAATGGTAATTATTCTGCCAGGTTGAAAGAGCCTCAAAATCTGTTTTATATGAAGCAAGAACATTATCTGTTTCACTGAAAGCATTAAGTACAGTATTCCTGTAACTTAAAACCGCCTGTTGATATTGTATTTTTGCTCTTTCATACTTGCTGTAATTTCCGTTATAATTAAATAAAGGGGCAAATACATTTAAGCCGAAATCCCAGACGCTGCTTGAATTAGTGATAAAATCAGCCAGGCTCGTACTTGCAAAACCATAACTTCCTGTCAGGGAAAATACAGGAAACATATTAGCAAGACTTTCTTTTTCAGCATAAGCATATGAATATACATTGTCCAGAGACGCTTTTACATCCGGTCTCTGGATTAATATTTCAGATGGCAGGTTGACCGGCACTAATTTTGTATAATCCATTTCATTAAAATATTTATTATTTATACCTGTCCTGATATTTTCCGGATATTTCCCAAGGTAATAGGCAAGAGCATTCTGGTTAATTGCTCTGAGTTTTACCAGGGTAGTGAGGCTATATTTTATATCTTCCAGCAGTATTTTTGTATCCTCTACAGAAACAGGCTCAATAAGTCCGCTTTTATACCGGTCATTGTAAAAATCCAGAATTTTTTTCATTATAAGATACTGCTCATTCAGGTTTTTTATATTTTTAGATAATGCACATAGCTGAAAATAAGTCTGGGATACATTACTCAATAATGCCAATTTTACAACATCAGCATCTTCTCTGGACAGCAATAGATTAGTCTGTGCCTGATTTACAGCATTTTCCGCCTGGTTCCATATAGGAATTTCATAAGAAGCATTTATACCAACCTGGTATAGATGATATGGTTCAGTACTTATTGGCGTAAAAAGTACACTTGAATTTTTAGAAGATTTGTTTTTTGTTATTGAAAAATTGATATTGGCTTGCGGTAAAAGGTATGACTGGCTTTCTGACACATAAGTCCGGGCAATCTGTATATTCTTTACGGCAATTTTATAATTCAGGTTGTTTTTTAACGCTTCATTTATAAGGATATTTAATTGTGGTTCATTAAAATTTTTCCACCACTTGTTTTTTATAGGCACAGAAGAAGGTTTCAGGGCATACCTGAATTTTGCAGGAATTTTTATAGAAACAGGCTTGGGGGGGGGTATACATACTACACCCTGTTAAAATTACCACTAACCATAAAAAAAATAACGTCCCCTGAAATGATTTTTTAAATAGCATTTATTTTTTTAATTCGCTTTTCAAATAGTTTGAAAATCAAAGTATATGACAGAATAAAAAACCTGTCAAGTGTAACAGCAAAGAATCTGTCCAAAAAACACGCGATGAAAATCTTTTTTGGGATACAATCCTGAAACAATTTCAGCAGGTATTTCTGTCCCGGCAAGATCCTGTTTATATATAACCCTGCATTCAAAATTAATTATGCATTCCCTGATAATGGGGGAATTTATATGTTTTGAAGGAAGCGCGGTTAAATTCTTTTCCTGAAATTTATCATGGTCCCTGCCTGATAAATCACCACAATAAAGAACAGTTTTTTTTAACTCTTCAGGCGCTATGTTCACGGTAAAATCTCCTGACTGGTTGATAATATCAAAGGTATAACGTGTTGGTCTGACAAGAGCCATAAAAACCGGCTTTTGCCATATAATCCCGATTGTCCCCCATCCAATCGCCATTGCATTGGGTTTTTTATCCCTACATGCTGAAACAAGAAGCACCCTGCTTTCATTTAATGCTTTTAGGGTTTCATCAACTATCTCCGTCCAATCAACAATTTTCTTTTCCATATAGGTTTTCCTCCTTAAAAATTTATTATAACATATTTTTTAAAAAATATGATTAAATATGGATATGGAAAATCTTACACCCATGCTGAAACAATACAATGAAATAAAAGCAAAACATCCTGACTGTATCCTTTTTTTCAGACTTGGTGATTTTTATGAAATGTTCTATGCCGATGCACAAAAGGCATCAAAAATTCTTGACCTTGTTCTTACTTCAAGATCAGCAGGACAGGCAGGAAAAATCCCGATGTGCGGAATTCCTTATCATGCGGCAGACTCTTATATTTCCAGACTCATCAAGGCAGGAGAGAAAATAGCAATTTGTGAACAGACAGAAGACCCCAAAGAAGCAAAAGGAATTGTCCAAAGAGAGATTATCAGGGTTATAACCTCAGGAACCTTTATTGATGAGCAGAATCCGGACAGCAGATACGTTTTTTCTTTCATTCAGGGAAAAGACAAAATCGGAATCTCCTTCCTTGATTTATCAGGCGGAACCATATATACAAATCAATACACTAATATTCAAGAAGTAATCAACATAATATATAAACTTCCTGTAGGGGAGATTATTTTCCCTGCATCAGAAGAAAACAAAATAAAAGAAATTTTCAGCGGTATAACAAAGACAAAAAACATACTTCTTTCTCCATTTCACGATTGGACTTTTAATCCTGACATGGCAAAAAAATCCCTCTGTGAACATTTTGGCGTGCAAAACCTTAATGGATTTGGAATGGAAGAATTAACCCTGTCCCATTCCAGCGCAGGTGCACTTCTTGAATATCTGAAGGAATTAAATAA
>JAMCSM010000157.1 GCA_023380915.1 Actinomycetota bacterium
AAAAATAATAACAATATAATTAAAATTTATATTCTATTATTTCCAAGTATCTCCTATTTACTCTTGAATCCAATATCCGTTTCATTTAATAAATCTTATATAACCCTGTTAGAAATGTTCTTTAGCAATAATTACATATTTCTTTAACATATCAATATTTATTTAATCTTAATGAACATCCACAAAAAATAAAATATTAACGTTCATATTTTAGAATTAAAAAATTAAAAAGTCAACTATTTTTAAAACAATCATATTTTTAGAGTGTCTTCTAGGTGTCCTATTAGATGCCATTTAAGTTATCTTTTAGGTATAGCCAATTAAATATATTTATTAACTTTTTTTATTTTTAGAAATCTAAATATTGTATAATTACTGTTAGTCTTTCGCAAAACTTTAATAGGATAATTTTAAAAAATTATTAATTAAGATTTATGGATAATTTAAGTATAGTACACTTTATATTAAAATATGGATATCCGATCATCTTTTTATTAGTAGTCTATGAGGGACCTTTAATTACAATAATATCATCTTTTTTGGCAGCCTCAGGTTTGTTTAATGTCTTTATCATATATCCTTTAGTTGTAATTGCAGATTTAACCGGTGATATTATATGGTACTATGTCGGGTATTTTGGCAGGGAAAAAATAATTACGCGATGGGGTCGTTTCTTAGGATTACCTTATTCAAGGATGGATAAATTTGAAAAAATAAATGAGAGATTTAAAAACCATCAAGGTAAAATATTATTTTCAGCTAAAGTCACGCATGTGATAGGTTTTCCTTTTCTTATCGTTGCAGGTATTTTTAAGTGGGACATAAAAAAATTTATGTGGTTCAATTTTCTGGCAACTCTTCCCAAATCTCTATTATGGGTAATTATCGGTTACTTTTTTGGTCAGGCAAGTGTGACAATCAGTAAATACCTTAAATACAGTACATTTATCAGTATAGGAATACTTATTCTATCAATACTTATTTATTTTATTATAATAAAAATAGCAAAAAGGTTTTTCAAAAATTATGAGGTATAGGCATAATTAAAAATTCATAATTTTTTAAACTTCATTTGCTTCTAAGTTCAAAAAAGATTTTTTTATTTTTTTATTCAGATAAGACATTAAAAAAAACTGATGAATAACTTTATGGATAGGTATAACTTTAATAATTTGTTTAATCATTTTAAGTTCACCATACCAGCCTCTTAAAAATCCTACCTTGCCGGATTTAGTGATTACCTTTAAATTAGGTAAGTTTATTGACATAAAGGTTGTTTTCCTGTCAATTAAAGATTTATTCATTAATATTTCCAAACCAAAGCCTATACCCGGTTTTGACCAAATCTGGGGATCGTCTAATAAGTATCTTTTAATAACTCTCTCACCACTTAGACAATCAATATTCAGCAATTTCATATGTAAGGCTGAATTCCCGCGCATACTAAGAGTCCAGTCTACCTGACCGTTAAGCACGGGATTAACAAGGTTATCAATATTTTCTTTTGTCAAGCCAATCAAGTCTGCATCCAAAAAAAGAATGAATTCCCCTCTTGATTTTTCCAGGCCATGTTTGATAGAAATTGTTTTACCCATGTTTTTTTTATTCCTAATCAATGTGACCTTAAATTCTTTAATGACTTCGGAAGTTTTATCAACAGAACCATCATCAATAACAATGATCTCGCCTACCAGGGGATGCCTTTTCACTACAGATAATACTTCTGCTATTCGTCGTTCTTCATTATATGCAGCAATTACAGCACTAATTTTTTTATTTTCCGGCATAAGTAAAAATTATTATAAATTAAAACAAAAGTTAGCTCAATAGCAGCTTAAAAAATTTTATTTCATAGTGTAATTTAAGAGTCAATTCAGAATTTTATACAATCAGATAGGCGATCTAAATTAATCTTTATTTTTTTGTTTTAAGTTATATACTTAAGGAAAGTTTACTTTTGACTTTTAATTGATAGAAGTAAATTTTTCTTTAAAATAGGGAATACAGAAATAATTTCAATATAAAAAATTCATGAAGGATGGTGTTTAATGAGTATTCTTATCAGGGCAATAATTATAATCGCAGCAGTTTTATTCTTCTTTTTCTTAATCGGAATCAGGATTGTAAGGCCAACACATCGCGGCCTGATAGAAACACTTGGAAAATATACCGGCTTTGCACAACCAGGTTTCCATTGGGTTTTGGTTTTCTTCCAAAGGCTTTATCTTGTTGATATAAGGGAGCAGCTGGTTAATGCAGAGCCCCAGGTAATAATAACCAATGACAATTTGAATGCAACAGTGGATGCCCAGGTTTACCTGAAGGTTAAGTCAGATGAAGAAAGTGTGAAGAGTTCAATGTATAATGTCACAAATTACCGTCTTCAGGTAGTCAACCTCGCAAGAACCACCCTGAGGAATATCATTGGTACTCTTACTCTCAAATCTGCCAACAGTGAAAGAGGCAGGATTAATACAGATCTTGATCAGACGCTCAAGGTCGAAACTAAAAATTGGGGTATTGAGATACTGCGAACGGAATTAAAAGAAATTGATCCGCCAAAAGATGTACAGGAAACAATGAATAAAGTTGTCAAGGCAGAAAATGAGAAGATAGCGGCCATTGACTTTGCAACTGCCGCTGAGACAAATGCCGATGGTGTTAAAAGGGCAGAGATCAAGAAAGCTGAAGGCATCAGGCAGGCAAAAATCCTTGAAGCTGAGGGTGAAGCTCAAGCAATCAAGCTTGTAAATGAAGCAGCTGAACAATATTTTGTCGGAAACGCACAATTATTGAGAAAATTGCAGGCAATGGAAACTGCACTTAAAACCAATGCAAAAATTATTCTTCCTTCAGATAGTGAGCTTGTCAATGTAATAGGTGAAATGTCAGGTGTGCTGCCGCTTAAAAGAGAACCAAAATAGTAATAATAATTGTTTTACATTAAATCTTTTTCTGCTGCTCTATCAGCTCAGCAAGTTCGTGAAGGTATACCCATCTTTCCATTTTTTCTGCCAATTCTGCTTGAAGAGCTTTTTGTTGTGCGGCAAGCTCACGAAGTTTGATATAATCAGACCAGTTCTTGTTCATTTCATCTGAAAGCTTTGCTATTGCCGACTCCAGTTTCTCAATAACATTGTCAATCTGGGAAAATTCCTTGCTTTCCGCAAAGGTAAATTTTATTTTTTGAGAAGCTCCAGACGACCTGTTCCCTGTTTTATAATGAGGTTTTATCTTTTCATCCTCATACAGCAGGCTGCATAAATAGGCATCGACATCATTATAAGCTTCAATCCTTCCGCCATTTTTTATGGCCAGCAGCTTATCGGTTGTCTTGTCTAAAAAGTACCTGTCATGAGATGCAACAATTACAACTCCCTGGAAATATTCCAGATATTCCTCAAGTACCTCAAGGGTCTGAATGTCCAGGTCATTTGTCGGCTCATCGAGCAGCAAGACGTTTGGTTTTTCCATAAGGACTTTGGCTAGCATTAGACGCCGCCTCTCACCTCCGGAAAGATTTTTAATTAAGCTATACTGCTGATTAGTATCAAAAAGCAAACGTTCAAGCATCTGGCTTGCAGATATTGTAGTCCCATTGCTTGTTTCAACATATTCGGCTGTTTGTTTTATATAATCTATCATTCGAATTGAAGAGTCCATGTCTTCATTATTTTGTCGGTAATAGGCTATCTTAACTGTATCTCCAATGCTAATTTCACCGGAATCAGGAGTAATCAATCCTGCAATAAGGTTCAAAAGTACGGTCTTGCCTGCTCCATTAGGTCCTACGATACCTATACGATCTCCGGGGTTTATGATAATACTAAAATTTTTAATAACATTTTTCCCATCAAATGAACGGGATACCCTATCAAATTCGATTACCTTTTTCCCAAGCCGTCTGTAGGCAGCTGGAATCTCAAGTTGTACCCTGGCAGTTTCTGTTTTTGCTGCTTTTATTCCCTCGAAACGTTTGATCCTTGCTTTCTGCTTGGTTGTCCTTGCCTTGGCTCCTCTCCGAATCCATGCAAGTTCGTTTATATAAAGCCGCCTGCGTTTTTCTTCAATCAAGTTTTGGGTTTCTTCACGAAGGGTTTTCTTTTCCAGGAAATATTCAAAGTTGCCATCATATGAATAAAGTTTCCCTTTGTCTATTTCAATAATGCGGTTTACAACTCTGTTAAGAAAATACCGGTCATGTGTCACTAATATCAGTGCACTTTTTAACTGACTCAAATAGTCTTCAAGCCATTTAATTGTCTCCAGATCTATATGATTGGTTGGTTCATCCAGAATTAATAATTCTGAAGGATGTATCAAAGCTTCCGCTAAAGCAATTCTTTTCCTTTGACCTACGGATAAGTCTTTTATCTTCAGTCTGGAATCCGGTATTCCAAGTTTGCTTAAAATACTCTTTGCATGTGCTTCCAATTTCCAGGCATCTGATTCATCCATCCCTATCGTATGCTCTGCCAGTTTTTTCTGGAGGTTTTCGTCATTTGGATTTTTAGAAAGTTGATGCATTGTATTTTCATATGCTTTGATTATTTTAATCAGGGGATGTTCACCATTTAGAATATGTTCGATTACAGTAATACTTTCATTAAATTCAGGATTTTGTGAAAGGCACTGAATTATAAGACCTGACATTCCTATTACGCTTCCAGTATCAGGTTTAATATTTCTGCAGATCAATTTTAAAAACGTTGATTTTCCTACTCCATTAATTCCAACAACGCCGATACGATCCCTGTCTTTAATCCCGAAAGATACATTCTGAAATAAAATCTTTTCTGTAAAACCCTTGGACACATTTTCCATTGAAAGGATGTTCATGGCTGATAAGTTTCAATAATTATTTTTTAATATTACACTATAAATGTATTTTAAAATAAATAATATTAAATTAAAATTATCTTCTACAAGTATCAGTCAGTGCTGAGGAATACGAATGTCCAAAAAATTAAAAACTTTAATTTATTTAATTTTAATTATATTTATTATTATAAGTTTAGTTGTATTTTTTGTTTTAAGAAATCAATCAAATAACGCTGGGGGCTTAACTTCTGAAAATAAAAAAATTCAAATAGTAACCACTCTTTTCCCCTTATATGATTTTGCAAAAAATATCGGGCAGGATAAAGTTGAGGTTTCATTGCTTTTGCCTCCTGGCGTTGATGCCCATACTTTTGAACCAAGACCGAGTGATGTAATTCTTATAAATCAGGCGGATGTTTTTATCTACACGGGTAAATTTATGGAACCATGGGCAGATGACATCGTTAAAAGTGTTACAAATAAAAACCTTATTGTTGTTAATGCAAGCAATGGTGTTACTCTAATTCCTGCTGCTCCCAATGATTCAAATAAGCAAAAAAGTCAAATGGATCCTCATATCTGGCTGGATTTTGATAATGCAGGAATTATCGTTAATTCGATAGCAAAAGCCCTTAGTGAAAAAGATCCGGTAAATAGTCATATATATGAAAAAAATACCAGGGATTATTTGCAGCAGTTAAAAGACCTTGATGATGAATACAAATTAGACCTATCAAAATGCAGCTCAAAAGAAATAATATATGCAGGTCACTATGCTTTTGGGTATCTTGCAAAACGATACGGACTTAAATATCTTGCAGCACAGGGTGTGTCTCCAGACTCTGAACCTACAGCTGTTGATCTGATAAATCTTGTTAATCAAATCAAAAAAGACAATATCAAATATATTTTTTATGAAGAACTTGCAAGTCCAAAAATTGCACAGACATTATCCAGTGAAACAGGTGCAAAGCTGCTTCTTTTAAATGCGGGTCATAATATCACCAGAGAGCAGCTCAGGCAAGGTGTTGCATTCATTTCAATAATGAAAAATAATCTTGCGAATTTAAAAATAGGTTTGGGTTATAGGGAATAATTATGAAAAGTATAATTAGTGTATCCGGAATTGGATTCAGGTATGACACATTCGATGTATTAAAAGACGTTTCCTTCGATCTTGAAACCGGTGATTATATAGGAGTGGTGGGTTATAATGGGTCAGGAAAGACAACCCTTATAAAGGTTATATTAGGTCTTCTAAAACCATACACAGGCAGCATTTTAATTATGGGGATTCCACCTGAGAAATTTAATTTATGGGATAAAATCGGCTATATGCCTCAAAATACATCCCTTTTGAACCCTGTTTTCCCGGCAAGGGTTGAAGAAGTTGTGTCGCTGGGATTACTCTCAAAAAAAAGATTCCCGAAAATAATTACAGACAAAGACAAAAGAGCTATTGATGAAGTGCTGCATCGATTAAATATTAATGAATTGAAAAATCAATTAATTGGAAATCTTTCCGGAGGGCAGCAGCAAAAAGTATTTCTGGCAAGAGCGCTTGTAACAAAACCCGAACTTCTTATCCTTGATGAACCGAGTAATGCACTTGACCCGGCAACACGGGAGCAGTTCTTTTCAATTCTTGAAGAATTAAATAAAAACTATGGGACAGCAATTATTTTTATTACCCATGACATAGGACAGATTGGCAAATATGCCAATAAAATGCTGTACATTGAACATACTGTTATATTCTATGGAAGTTTTGAAAATTTTTGTAAATCTGATGAAATGAGCAGGCAATTCGGCGTAAACACGCAGCATATAATATGTCATCAGCATGATTAAGAAATTATTGATATGAATATATTAACTATTTTGCAGTATGGTTTTATCCAGCGGGCTATTGTAAGCGGAATATTTGTTGCACTGCTGTGTTCAGTACTGGGATTGTTCCTTGTATTGCGCAGACTTTCACTTATCGGAGACGGGCTTTCGCATATAAGCTTCGGAGGGGTTGCCCTGGGATTATTCCTTGGAATATTCCCAATTTATATTGCCATTCCCGTAGCTATAATCGGGGCACTGGCAATACTGGCCATAACCGAACAGATGAAAGTTTACGGGGATGCGGCGATAGGAATTATATCTTCAGCCGGAATAGCAGGGGGAATTATTCTTGCAAGTATTTCCCATGGATTCAATATTGATTTATTAAGTTATCTGTTTGGTAATATTCTGGCAATAACCAATGCCGAGATGTATCTGTCAATTGGACTTTCTCTCCTGGTAATTATGATAATATCTTTTTTTTATTATGATCTTTTCTCTATAACATTTAACGAAGAACATGCAAGAGTTACCGGAGTAAATGTTAAAATCATTAATATTATGCTTGTCGTACTTACCGCAATCACAGTTGTTCTTTCTATCAGAGTTGTAGGTATAATGCTTATTTCTGCATTTATTGTACTGCCTTCTGTAACTGCATTGCAGGTCGCCAAAGGGTTCAAGATTACTCTTGTCGTATCTGCAATCACATCTGTAATTGCTGTAGTAACAGGAATACTGATTTCCTTTTTCCTTAATATACCAACAGGTGCAATGATAGTTGTTATGAATTTTATCTTATTGATTCTGGCTTTTGGATATAAAAAATTGAGATCAGGCAAATAGTTAACCGAAAAGGTTAAATAAAATTAATTGCCGGAGGTTCCAAATGCAGGTCCTCCAACATCAGCATTATTATTATAGCCATAGCTTTCCCAGTATCCCCGGAAATTAGTATCTGAAGATAATTCAATACGGGTTACCCACTTAGCCCATTTATAGCCATACTTGCTTTTAGCCACAACCTGGAAAGGAAATCCTCTATCAGCAGGCAATGTAATATCATTTAATTTTAAAGCAATAATAATATTATTATCATGAATATAGTTCAGGTCCAGAGAAGAATATCCCCCCGGTACATCTGCGGTGTGAAAAATTGCTATTTTAGCTTCAGGCTTGACTTTAGCATCATTAAAAATAGAATTGAGTTCAGGGCCGGTCCATTTTGCCGTAAAATTCCATCCCTCAACACAATTTAAATCCATAAGCCATGACTGTTGAGGATATGCCAATAATTGTTCATATGTCAAAGTTAGCGGATTGTCCACCTGTCCATCAACAATTAATTTGTAAGTATTTTTGTCAATATTCTGTGTGCCTGCCAGGGCATTATTTAACTGTTCTTTTATTGGTGTCAATTTTTTCCCCTGAAATTCGGTAGCTTCGATTTCTCCTCCGGTTGAATTTGAAGCTGTAGAATTTTTACATCCTGTCACTGAATAAGTTATCATTATTGCGATCAATGTACTTATAGTAAGAATTGATTTCAATAAAATTTTATATTTGTTCATGGTGTTCCCCTCATATTTATATCTCAATGTTTATATGCTTTACTATTTATTCTTCACCCATAATCTTTTTTATCATTTTCAAAACTTAATTATCTTCAGATTTTTTTGAAATGCAAAACGTTTTGTTATTAATGATAATATAATGACTGCCAAAAATCAACCCGGGAGTTTGTGCAAAGATTTTTGACAAGATTTATTCATTCTTTTAAAATATGATTTTACTTTCAAATAAAAATTTAATTTTGAAACAGATAATTATGAATGATTCCAAAGAAAAATCGGACTTTATCAGGGATATAATAAATGAAGATTTAAAAAAGGGAAAAAATGATAAAAAAGTATGTACAAGATTTCCTCCGGAGCCAAACGGTTATCTGCATATAGGACACGCAAAATCCATATGCCTCAATTTTGGATTGGCCCTGGATTATGGAGGTACATGCAATTTAAGATTCGATGATACAAACCCGATAAAAGAAGAATCGGAATATGTGGAATCTATAAAAAAAGATATAAAATGGCTGGGGTTTGATTGGGGAAAGAGGGAATATTATGCATCAGACTATTTTGAAAAGCTCTATGAATTTGCTATTATGCTGATAAAAAGAGACAAGGCCTTTGTTTGCGATCTGAGTGCAGAAGAGATAAGAAAATACCGGGGAACACTCACAACCCCTGGAAGAGAAAGCCCATATAGATATCGCAGCCGGGAAGAGAACTTAATTCTCTTTGCAGAAATGCGGAATGGTAAATATCCCGATGGTTCAAAGGTTTTAAGAGCAAAAATAGACATGGCCTCACCAAATCTTAATATGCGTGATCCTGTAATGTATCGTATACTTCACAGAAGCCATCACCGTACAGGCAGCAAATGGTGTATTTATCCAACATATGACTGGACACACGGACAGTCTGATTCAATTGAGAATATTACACATTCCATATGCACTCTGGAATTTGAAGACCACCGCCCCCTTTATGACTGGTTTATTGAACAGCTGGGAATACATCACCCACAGCAAATAGAATTTGCAAGGCTCAACCTTACTTATACGGTAATGAGCAAAAGAATGCTTTTGGAGCTTGTGGAAAAAAAATATGTAAATGGATGGGATGACCCGCGAATGCCCACTATTTCAGGTATGAAAAGAAGGGGATACACTCCTGAAGCAATCAGGAATTTTTGTTCAGCTATCGGAGTGGCAAAAGCAGAAAGTACAGTAGATACAGCTTTTCTGGAGCATTTTATAAGAGATGATTTAAATAAAAAAGCAGCGCGGGTTATGGGAGTACTAAATCCTCTTAAGGTTATTATAGACAATTATCCCAATAATCATGAAGAAGAGCTTGATGCCATAAATAACCCCGAAGACTCTGCTGCCGGTATAAGAAAAGTGCCATTCTCAAAAATTTTATATATCGAAAAAGAAGATTTCATGGAAGACCCTCCGAAAAAATTCTATAGACTGGCTCCCGGGAGAGAAGTAAGGCTGAGATATGCTTATTTTATAAAATGCACTGATGTTATCAAGGATAAAAATGGGTATATTGCCGAACTTCATTGCACCTATGATCCTTCCACAAGAGGAGGAAATGCACCTGACGGAAGGAAAGTAAAAGCAACTCTTCACTGGGTTTCAGCCAAAAGTGCAGTATCTGCCGAAGTCAGGTTATATGATTACCTCTTTATAAAAGAAAATCCACTTAAAGCGGAAGAAGGAAAAGATTTTAAAGCAAATCTTAATCCTGATTCATTGAAAATAAGAGGCTGCCTGCTTGAACCTTCGATTATGTCTGCAAAACCCGGAAAAATCTATCAGTTTGAAAGACTTGGTTATTTTTATGTTGACCCTGATTCTGAAAATGGAAAATTAATATTTAACAGAACCGTAACTCTTAAAGATGAATGGGCAAAAATCAGAACATTAGCTTAATAGAGCATCAATTAAACATTTTTGTCTTGATTATTTTTTCTTCCGGCAATTTTAGTGTTACTATATAATGCTATTTTGACCACTGTCCTGAATACTATAAAATAATTTTTTTACCTTTCCAAATCTGTCATCTCATAAAAAAGCATTTGATTATTAAAAAAGTATTTGATACAGAAATTTCTCTTGACATTAATGTAATTATATATTTAAATATATAAATGTACTGGACAAATAAAAAATTGCATAATTATATGTTAAGTTGAAGATTTTGGCACTGTTAAATTTTGAATAACATTTTAAATTAAAATTTAAAAACTCCAGGAAGGTGAAAAAATGAATGAAGAAAGTATAAAAAAAGCAGTGAGAGAAAATTATGCTAAAGCAGCTTTGGGTAACCAGTGCTGCTCTGCACCAATAACTAATTGCTGCGGACAGGTTGATCTTGCAAAAGATATAAGCTCAAAAATGGGCTACTCTGAAGAAGAGATGGAAAAAGTACCCGAGGGATCAAATTTAGGTCTTGGATGTGGTAACCCCATAGCAATGGCTTCGCTTACCCGGGGCGAAATTGTCCTTGATTTAGGATCGGGAGCAGGTTTTGATTGTTTTCTTGCAGCAGAAAAAGTCGGACCCGAAGGCAGGGTAATAGGAGTGGATATGACGCCGGAAATGCTTGAAAAAGCAAGGAAAAATTTGCAGAAAGGCAATTTTCCCAATGTTGAATTCAGATTGGGGGAAATTGAAAACCTGCCTGTTGCCGATAATAGCGTAGATGTAATAATTTCAAATTGTGTTATTAACCTGGTTCCTGATAAGAATAGGGTTTTTTCAGAAGCATTCCGTGCCCTGAAACCAGGTGGAAGAATCATGGTTTCCGATATCGTTTTAACCAAAGAATTACAGGATTTTGTTAAGAATAATATCACCGCTTATGTAGGCTGTATTTCAGGTGCGATAATTAAGGATGATTATTTAGAAACCATAAGGAACGCAGGTTTTAGCGATATCAGAATACTGGATGAAAAATATTTTTCCATCGATTATATTTTAAGTGATGATACTGCAAAAATAGTTAAAAATACCTTAAACTTATCCGAAAATCAGGTCAAGGATCTTGAAAACTCAGTATTGAGCATAAAAGTTTATGCTTTGAAACCCTGATACCAAGCAAAAAAATTAAAATGGAATTATCCTAATTCATAATGGGATAATTCCATTAAAAAATATATAATCTTATTATGCAGGCAAAAGATCTGAAAAATATAGAAAAAATAATCAAAGCCCTGGCTGATGAAAACAGAATAAGGATACTCTGCCTGTTGAAATCCAGACAAATTTTATGTGTTTGTGAAATACAGGAGATAATAAGATTATCCCAGCCTACTATTTCAAGCCACCTTAAAATACTTGAAAATGCCGGACTTATCGAAAATGAAAAAGTCGGGTTGTGGGTAAACTACAGGATCAAAGAAGGACTGAAACCCTTTGAAAAAGATTTAATGGAATTACTGGCAAAAAATCTTATTAATGATTCGCAGATTAAAAAAGATTCAGGAATGGTTAAAAAAATAGACAGGGTTTTGATTTGCTGCAAAAAAAAGAAAGAATAATTTTCCCGGGCAGTTAGAGATATATTATTAAGTGCAGCCTTTATTGATGTATAACCTGACATATAAGGTAAATACATTTTTGACAATCCGGAACTTATACTTACAATTGCTCCCCCGCCCTGTTTTTTCATTACAGGTATAACCTTTTGCATTATTAATCAAGATATCGATACGGCCATAATGGCTGTATATTTCTTTAACCATATTTTTTATAGACCCCGTCTCTGTCATATCACAGGGAATGGCAAAAGAGTTTTTCAATCCGGATGCAAGCTTTAACAACTTTTCACTTGAACGTGCTGCCAGTGCCACCCAAGCACCTTTTTCAGCTAAGATTAAAGACATTATCCTGACTGGGATATTTATGAAAAAATTTAACTCAGCAGGCATTCGCGGTAGATCTCTTCGTGCTTATCCAAAGTCTTCTCTATATCATGCTCACGTATTATAAAAAGACTCTCCTGCGCCATTTTTTCCCTGAGTTCTTTATCAGCAGCAAGATGCAGTATTTTATCACCCGCTTCATCAGCATTTCCAGGTTCAAAAAGATAACCATTAATGCCATCTTTTACAAGCTCGGGTATTGCCATCGATCTTGAAGCAACTACAGGAAGGCCTGATGCCATTGCTTCCATAATTGAGAGCCCCTGAAGCTCTACTTCACTTGCACTCAGAAAAATATCACTTATCCCGTAAAGTTTTTTTAATTCATCGTTAATTATAAAATCCGTGAATATTATCCTACCCGATAAATTTTTCTCAATCACGATTTTCTCCAGATTTTCCTTATCTTTGCCCCTGCCTGTTATTACAAACTGAAAATCCACTTTGTCTTTTATTGTATTGACAGCTTCCAGAAGAACACTTACTCTTTTTTCTTTATCTAGCCTTGAAACTGAAAGAAGTATGGTTTTTTGTTTGCTTATTTTGTATTTGTCATATATTCCATCACCAGCTTTATTCTTTTTATAATTGCATAGGTCAAGACCATTTGAAATTGCAGTCACTTTCTTTTTTAATCCCACTTCTTCGACAATACTTTTTGCTGTTTCAGTTGGTGTAATAACTGCATCAATCCCGTTGAATACGTTTAAAAATAAATTCCAGAGAATTCTTTCAACAATTCTGTATAGAACCGTATTATCTTTAATTTTAAGATTACTTAGCCAGTTATAAGGTGTAAAATGATTTGTCCCTACAATCTTAATGTTCTTTTTTTTAGCCTGTCTTATAGCTGCTTTTGCTACAAAAAGATGATCTGCTACATGGATGATATCCGGGTTAAAATCATTAAAAATTTTCTTAACCTGCCTTCCGGCAAAGGGTGAGAACCTGTATTCTTTATGCAGTATTACCGGAAATGAATCAATTCTATGTACAAATACACCTTCCTCAATACTATATTTATAATTCCTGTTTTTACCCGGACATATAACTGTTACCTGGTTTCCTCTTTTTGCAAGTCCTGTTGTAAGCCTCATTGTTGCAATCCCGGAACCATTTATTGTAGGCGGGTATGATTCTAAAGCAAAGAGTATTTTCATTTTATTGCTCCAAATTTTTATAAATCTTCTTGAAGATCTGGTAATTAAAAAATAGGTTAATATTGTAAGAATGAGAGCATCTCAGAATCAAATCAACTATTGTGGAATATTCCATAAATAATTTAAACCCAAAATTTCAAATATTTGAAATAGCTATATTTTAAAATAATTTAATAATTAAATATAGATTTATACAAGCTTCTGACTTTCGAGTTTCCATCTTAATCAGCATTTTATTTAAAAAACTTTAAACTAATCTATAACCCAGTTTGAGTCTTCTATGACACCCGCTCCGCTTATGATATCATTGACGCTTATGCCTCTCCTTGAAAGGTATTTCCTCACAAGATTCTCATTACCCGCCCTTAAGTTATTGTAATTTTCCTGAGATTCATCCAGCCATACTCTTTTTTCAAACAGCAGGCTTGTGCACTCTTCTATAGATTCCCAGCTGCTTTCATTTATTTCTCTAAGTAATATTTCTTTTCTTTCATTTTCTTCATACAATTCAAGCACTGCTGCTATAACATCCTTCAGTATCGAAGACCATGCTTTAAAAGAACCAGTCAGATATATTCTTTCTGAAATTTTATGAGACTCATCATCTTTTTCAGGATTCCATTTGCCTTCAAGCGTATACCTGGCAATTAAATTCAACAGAGTTATTAAATTTTTCCTTTCAAATTCCCTCAACCTGTCAGATTCTTCAATATCTATCAAAAGCGGAGGCCCGGCTATAAATTTCTTAAATATCACCTGCTTGAGTCTTGATATTGTTAAAGGCTTTTTTCCATCAGAATTATATTCTGCAATATATTTTATAATTTCATTTTCCTTATCTTCAATAATACTGTCATAAATATCGCTTTCAATCATATTTATGGCATCAGACCTTTTCTTACCCATGTTTACCAGAAAAGATACAAATCCGGCTTCGGATTTCTCCCCATTCATATCCATGTAGTCTTTCCATTCTTCATTAAAAATGCTTGCCCATTTATTAATGAGCACAGATGCAAAGAATGGCATCTGCCTTAACCTGTCATGGGCTGCAAGATTTGTTTCTTTTAAAATTTTAATATCGGGACTTATATAAACTTTGCATTCTATTTCCTCCCTGCCTGCCCAGATCTGAGCAGCAGCCTTATGCTGCCCATCAAACAGAAAAATATTATTTCCTTCAAGCCTGCAAACCGAAGGAGTCAATTGACTGTTTACCAGCAAATGCCTGTAAAGATCCCACAATCTTTTAAATTCGAGAGGCCTTGGTTGAAGCTGCTCATCGTTATGCATCAGCACAGGTGATAACACTATATAGAAATATTTAAAACCGGTTGCAGGACAGGTATACAATGGCAAATCTGCACAATATGAATAATCCTTTAAATCATCACTTACATTTACCTTAATAGTATCCCCGGCAATGTTCTCCTCAAAATCTACCTTATTATTTCCTTTTTTCCCTCTAAGCTTCAACCTGACAACATCATTCAACTTTACTCCGGCTGTGTCTTTGAATAAAATTTCCATCTCTTTCAAAGTTTTGAATTCATTTATTGAGAGTGTGCCAATTTCCCTGTGGTGCCCTTTGCAAACAACTCCAAAATTTGAAGGACAAGGTTTAGTTTTATTTGAAAAAGGATTCAGATGATGATATTCTATATTGTTTTTATCGTCAATCGGATGGCTTCCTATTACACAGAAAATTTGATCATTGTTAGTATAATTTTCGATTATAGCCCTCTTTTCTCTGGCATCAAGTTCGGGATGTACCGGCATTTTAACCTCCCTAAAAAATTTTTGTCATATTAAAAAAAATTATTTAACTTTTAAAGCTGTATAAATTGTGCACGTGCCGAATGTCATTGGCAGATATTTTGCCTGTGCCCATCCGCACTCCATTATAATATCTGCAAAATCTTCGGGTTCCGGAAAAGCCCTGATTGTTCTCACTAAAAATTTATATGCATTCCTATCTCTTGTTATGAGTGCGCCTGAATTTATAATAATCTTATCCATATAAAAATCATATATTTTTCTGAAAAAACTGCTTTTCGGATATGAAAATTCCATTATTATCAATCTGCCTCCGGGCTTTGCCACCCTGTAAAACTCTTTAAGGGCTTCTTTTCTTTCTGATGCCGGCCTGATTCCAAAAACTATGGTAATCAAATCAAAAAAGTTGTTTCTGAATTCAAGATCTGTGATATCACCTTCCATAAATGTCAGATTTCCCTTATTCCCTATTATTTTATTGTATCTTTTTTTTGCAATATCCAGCATATCTTCTGAGAAATCCACGCCATAAACATGTGATTTTTTTTTCGTTTTGATCCAGGCGCCGTAAGATGAAATTCCAGTGCCGCAAGCGGCATCCAGGATTCTTTGTTCCGAACCTTCGATATTTTTTATAAACCTTAATCTCCAGTATTTTTCAAGACCAAGACTTATAAGTGTATTTGTGAGATCGTATCTTCCCGAAATTCTATTAAATAGTTTCTCTACTTTGACATTTGAAATGGTGTTACTATTTTCCCCCGTTTTTACTTTTTTCAATTTCAATCCTTACCATTGACTTTCTCAGCTTCTGTTTTTGCATTTTGGGCTTTTGCCAGGTTCTCTTCCTTGTCAGTGATATTTGCCAGCTGTGCATAAGCAAATGAAAGGGAATTTTGTAAAAATGCATAATCACCCGGATATTTTTCAAGTGTAAATATTTTTAAAGATTCTTCATAACAGTTAATTGCTTTTTCAATATTTATCTGTTCATCCCCCATTTTTGAAAGTTTCATATAATAATCTCCAAGCCCTGATTGTACATTAGCATAATCTGTCGGATATGATTCGATAGTAAACACCTTCAATGCCTCCATATACGCTCCCCCAACTCTTGCAAGATTATTTTTTGTTTCCTGCAGCTCAGATATTGAAAGATAAGCATTTGCAAGACTTGCCTGAATTGCCGCATAATCAGAAGGATATTTGCTGAAAGTAAATATGGTCAATGCACTTTGATAGGCATCTATAGATTTTTCAAGATTTAATTTCCTGTCATTTACCCTGGAAAGCGATTCGAGAGCAATACCCATATTCAACTGGATGGTAGCCCAGTCAACGGGATAACTTTCCAGTGTAAAAATCTCAAGGGCTTTTTCATTGGCTGCAATTGCTTTTATCAAATTTCCTTCTTTATCCGATAATCCGGAAAGGCCCATGAAGGTATTTGCAAGGTTCAAATTTACAGTTGCAAATTCGACAGGATATTCTTTTTCGCTATAAAAACTTAAAGCGCTGTTAAAAAGGTTAATAGCTTGCCTTAAATTTTTTTCGGTATCACCAACTTTTGCAAGATTTCCATAATCAACTCCCAGATTTATTGAAATTTTTGCATTCTGGGCCGGATTAGTATCAGGTTTAAAAACCTTAAGAGCTTCAAGGTTTGCCTGGATGGCATTATTCAAATTCCCTTCTTTGTTCCTTATTTGCGACATTTCAAAAAATGCATTTGCAAGATAGCCCTGGGAATTTGCATAATCTTCAGGATATTTTTTTAATGTGAAAATTTTTAAAGACTCTTCATATGCAGAGATTGCCTTTTGCAGGTTTAGCTCCTGGTCTTTTGAATAAGCAATTAAAAAAAATGAACGGCCTTCACCTGACTTGATTCTGGCATAGAGCCTGGCTTCAGCAGTCCGGGAAACAGTTGTTGAAAGCTCTTCAAATTTTTTTAATGCTCCCTCCGGATCCTGGTTGATGAGACTTTCCGCATAGCTTATATTTGTTTCAATCCGTGAACGGTTAATATTTTCATTTCTGATTGTAAAGCCATAATTTACCAAAAATCCAAGCATAGTACTGGCAATTAAGCTGCATGCAGTGATTAAAATTTTATTTTGATACCATTTCTTGCGTTTTTTAGCCATTGGACCCAGCTATTTTACTATCATGCAAAAAATAATAAAGACAAATTAATACAATTCAAAACAAAAAAATAATTAATAAAACAGCCAAGGTGAAATTATTATATATGATTATTAAAAAATTTAGAAATGGAGAAGCATTAAAAATTCCGCATTAAAGTATTTTAGTTTCAATTCCTGAGTTTAAGATCAATCCCGCCTGAAATCCGTAGAGACAGGTTTATTAACCATCCAACAAGCATCCCGATAAATCCAAATATAACAGAAAAAACCAATCCGATTAGTATAAAAAAGATAATGGTAATGAAATGACTGTTGAAATTATTTAAAAAACCCAGATTCAATACACTGAGAAACTGGCTGAACCTGAAGCTTGCGGGAAGGAAATTCGAATTTAATTCGGCAATATCTATAATTAAACCTATAAAAGTTATTATGAAAAAAAATATCAGGTAGGAAATTATAAAACACTTGAACATGGACTTTACCCCGATACCTTTTACTACTACATCATTAGCTCCATTCGAATTAACCGATATTCCAGGGTATTTTTTGGACAAATCCCTCTCAATTGTCCTGTTCATGAACTGTGATTCTCTCAACAATGGTTTAATTTCATCTTCCTTTTCGGTAGTCTTTAAAATATTCCATTGAAGCTTGATTTTCCCTTCAAATTCCTTATCTACCTGTTTTTCGACTTCCTTAAATGCCATGTTCAGATTTTCTATGCTTATATCAAAAAATAATATAACGTATTCACCAAACTTGTTCAGTGTAAAAAGCCTGGTTTTCCTTAATTTATAAAAAAGAATATCTGAAAATTTTATTACCATTTCTTTCTTACGGGTAAAACTTATAGTGAACATTATTTCTTCTATATTTTTAATTGAAAGCTTGACAAGACAATATTTTATTTTGTATTTTATGCTTTTGGGGTTTTCAAGATACAGCATCTCTTTGAAAATCTCATTATAAATTGAATTATCTTCCAGCCTTTGAGGATTTTCATGAGCTTGAGATTCCATATATTCTTTATTTTTTTCTTCTTTCATTTCCAGTCCAATTTGTAACTTAAATATTATTTGAATACATTTTGCAACAAAGTATTGTATATCCTTATTGCTGCCGGAGCCAATACTATTGCCATTAATGCCGGGAATAAACATAAGATAGTCGGGAATACAAGTTTGACAGGCGCCTTGATACCTTTTTCTTCAGCCAATTGTCTTCGTCTTACTCTCATTTCAGCTGCCTGTATTCTAAGCACCTTGCCGATAGATATGCCAAAAATATCAGCCTGGATCATAGAAAAGATGAATGAATTCAAATCTGCCACATCAGTACGTTTGCTCAGGTTTCGCAATGCATCTTTCCTTGAAAATCCTATTTCCATTTCTTTTATAACTCTTTTAAATTCTTCACCCAGTGTCCCTTTAATGCTTTCGGAAACTTTATAAAGAGCGATATCAAAACCCAACCCCGCTTCCACGCTAATAGTCAGCAGATCCAGAGCATTGGGTAAGTTTCTTCTTATTTCATCCTGCCTTTTGGATATTTTACTTTTCAGATTATAGTCCGGGAAAAGATATGAAACCGGAATCAACAATATAAGTATTAGCTTCATTATCATAGGAGGATTAAAAAATAACATCGAAAATATTATTACAAAGAAAAATATTACCGGTAAAAAAAATTTAAATGCAAGAAAAACATCGACTCTCATTTTATCCTGGACACCTGCCAGTTCAAGCTTGTTTTTTACGGATTCTACAACATTCCCCGGAAGTATCCGCTTTATCCTGGAAAAAATTTTTGTGAATACAGGCATTACCATCCTGTCATAAAATGTCGGGGAGGGGTTTTCTTTTTTACTGTAAGATTCGTAATAATTTAATTTTTCAAGGTTTCCTCTTGGTTTTTTCTTTAAAATCGCCGGTAAACCCATTAATAAGATCAATAAAAATACTGCAAAAAATACAAGACCGAATACTATATACAGGAACATTTCTAATTCCTCCTGAAAGTAAATTTATATAATTAATAATCAATTTTTATTATTTTTAAAATCCAGATAACTCCTGAAATCATAAGTATGGCAGCAATAATTAATACGATTATTCCAAGACTTGATGTAAATAATACACTTATATATTCCCTGTTTAGCACCGAAAGGACCAGCGCAAGTATAATCGGCAGCCCGATAAGAACATATGCCGATAGTTTGCCTTCAGCTGTCAAAGATTTAATCTGGCGTAATATCCTGTCTTTTTCCCTTATTGTATTGGCAATTATTTCCATTACTTCCGCAAGGTTTCCTCCGACTTCTCTTTGAATATTTATTGCCATAATAACCCAGTTGAAAAGGTCGCTGCTTATTCTTGATGCCATATTGTCCAGAGCTTCTTTTTCCGGAAGTCCCATCCTTATTTCACCCAGTGTTATCTTAAATTCATCAGACATAGGCGGTTTTGTCTCATTTACAATCATTGCAATCGACTGGTTAAGGCTGTATCCGGCCTTAAGTGAACCTTCGATAAGCTGCAGGGTATCCGGAAGCTGTTCATTGAATTTTTTAATTCTCTGTCCTACTCTGAGATTTATCAAAAGAAATGGGAAAAATATCACCACTAAAACAACCAGAAGTGTAATCAGCAGATTCTTAGTGACATAATTGGCAACCAGAGTTATTAAAATTACGGAAATTATATGAATTGATATAAATTCCGAGCCCTTCATGCCTATTCCGGCCCTTTTCATTTTTTGCTCAAATAAATCGGTGAAGCCCCTTCTGGTACTTACTCTGCCGATTAGATTAAAGACGGCACCAAAAATTTTAGTTTTTTGCTTTTTATCTTCAGAGTCTTTATCATCGGTTTTCCCCTGCAGATTGTACAGATAATTGTCTGTTCTCTTCTTAAGGTCATTTTTTGCCGGAATCATGGCTGTTGACAATATATATAACATTAAGGTTACAGATGCAAAAATAAAAGCAAACACTAAAAGCCTTACCCATGATATGTTAAAAATCGAAATATAAGATGGCTTTGGCTTTGCAGGAACTATATTCTGTACGGAAATTGTATTTTGTGTGGAAATTGTATTTTGTGTGGAATCTTTATTTGCTGATGCTGAGGCATAAAAAGGATTTTTATAAGAAATATTTATAGAGTCCGATGTACTGGAATCATTAATATTAATCTTTAGTTGAATTTGATCGGTTTTGGGCTGCAAACTTTTAAAAGTCAGCTTATATTGGTTTCTTATTTTTTTTGATATCTTTTTATAAAGATTTACAAGATCTTCGGATTTTGAAGCCACCATCAGCTCTCCGCCGGTGCTGCCTGAAATTTTTGTGAGATCCGTAGGATCGAAATCTATAGATTGAAGTGCTATTGAATAAATAGAAATATTAGATTCATTTGCTTTAGAAATAACATCGGATATTTTATTAACGCTAATAGTATCTTTGCCATCCGAAAGCACAATCAGATATCTGTGTTTTATCTCAGAGAAATTATTGAACTGATTTATGCCTTCAATAATACCGTCAAACATTGCAGTTTCACCTTTGGATATTATGGCTGAAACGGAATTTTCAAGAATATTCCTGTCTGAAGTAAAATGTGAATATACTGTTACATTATCAGAAAAACCCACCACGGAGATTTTATCGATCTCACGCATTTCCTGCATGAATATTGTAGAAGCGTTTATTGCATCCTCCATGGGTTTTCCCTTCATGCTTCCACTGGTATCTATAACAAGAACAACTCCGACGGGCTCGCTTATTTCACCAATCTTTTTTATTGATAAATCTTTGATTTCACTGCCGTTTTCCAGAACTTTAAAACTGTTCTGATCCAGATTGGTAAGCCCCAGAGGAGAACCTTCCTTAAAATTCAGGTAAACATCGATATTGGGGTATCTGTTGGCATCTATATCTTTTATAATAATCTCTTTAGATTCAGTAACAGGAGTCGATTTTTCGTCAGTCGAATTCCCCTGAGCAAAGACTGGCTGAAGCAAAGAAAAAAATATTGAAATTATTACCAGCAGGATGATGCCTGCAAATAATTTATGGCTATACTTGAATTGCTGCAATTTGTTTTTCAATTTATTACAAACCTCCCTGAAAAGTTTCCACAGGAATGTTTATGCCGTAATCAATAAGCCTCGACATGAATCTTGGACGTAAACCAGTTGCTTTGATTCTACCTTTGAACCTTCCCTTTTCATCAAAACCCATACTGAAATCAAATTGGAATAAATCCTGCAAAGTTATGATATCGCCTTCCATACCCTGGACTTCTGTTATTTTGGTAACCTTTCTGGTACCGTCTTTAAGCCTGTTAAGATGCACAATCAAATTTATTGCTGAAGAAATCTGTTCTCTTATAGCTCTTATCGGCAGATCCACACCTGCCATCAGTACCATAGTTTCAAGCCTCGATAAAACATCACGGGGTGTATTAGCATGTATTGTGCTTATGCTTCCGTCATGACCGGTATTCATTGCCTGGAGCATGTCAAGTGCTTCCCCGCCCCTGACTTCTCCGACTATTATACGATCCGGTCTCATACGCAGGGCATTTCTTACCAGGTCTCTTATAGTAATTTCACCCCTGCCTTCTATATTCGGCAGCCTGGCTTCCAATTTGATTACATGCTCCTGATGAAGCTGGAGTTCCGCAGAATCTTCAATAGTTATAATTCGTTCATCGTCAGGAATGAAAGATGATAAAACATTTAAGGTTGTCGTCTTGCCGGTACCTGTTCCTCCCGAAGAAATTATATTCAACCTTCCTCTCACACAAGCTTGCAAAAAGTCTGCAACCTGTTCTGTACATGTTCCCATTTCAATTAAGTCATCAATCGTGAATGGATCAGCTGCAAACTTTCTTATTGTCATTGTTGCCCCATTCAAAGCAAGTGGAGGTATGATTATATTTACCCTGGAACCGTCAGGGAGCCTTGCGTCAACATATGGGGCCGCTTCATCTATTCTTCTCCCGATCCTGCTGACAATTTTATCTATAATTCTCATAAGATGGTTTTCATCCAGGAATGCTCTTGAGGTTTTATAAATTTTTCCGAATTTTTCTATATAAATATTATAAGGATTATTAATCATGATTTCGGTAACTTCCTTGTCTCTTAAAAATTCCTCGATGGGACCATAACCGACAACGTCATCAATAATGTCTTCAATCAATCTTGATTTTTCATCATTTGTGAGTGGAAAATCATTTTCATAAACAAATTTATGAGCAAAAGCGGAAACCTTTGTCTTTAACTCAACATCATTAACATTTTTTTTAAAAATAATATCAGATAATTCTTCAATTAATTTGAGATGGGTGTTCTTTTTTATTTCATCAATCTGCTTTACCCTTGAAGAAACTGACTGACCTTGCTGGTCTATCGAACTTTCGAATTCCTGTATTTTTTGAATCTTTTCTTGTAATCCCATTTTAATCCTTTGGTTTTATATTTTTTAATTATGTATCCTGTATTATTGTGTCAGCCATATTATAGATATTTATGCTTACCGGTGATTTTGGTGAACTTGCCACAACAGGGTTTCCTTTATTGATACTTATCGGAACTATCCTGTCACTCGGAACTTTAATATCAATTTTTCGTTTAATCGTTTTTTCTATATCTGCCAGTTCAAATTCTACTTTAGAGTCAGCTCTGTTTAAAATTACTGATGTATTTTTTTCCGGATATTTCAACTTCTCTAAAATTTGAAGATAAATCTTAAGATTTTTTATGCTTGGTACATCTTTGGTAGCAACTATGAATATATTATCCATTTTTTCCAAAAAAGATGTAACAAGATCCGAAAAACCAAATGGTGAATCTATAATTATGAAATCACTGATCTTTGTAAGAGAATTCAGAATTTTAAGTGATGTGTCACTATTGATGGATTCACCTTGTGTCGGGTCTATCGGGGATGGTAAAACTTTTACTCCGGTACTATGCTTTGTTAAAAATATATCAATCATTTCAGGGTCAAGCTTATTTATCGAAGGTATCAGATCGAAAATGGTATTTTTAGGATAGAGGTTAAGCATTAATGCAACATCTCCAAGCTGATATTTCAAATCAAATAAGACTACTTCTTTTTTGGAAATATTTTTTATTGCAATTGCTGTATTTATTGCAAGAAACGTTGAGCCAGCCCCACCCTTTGCACTTAAGAACATTACCTTTTTCGATTTTCTCTGCGAAGTTTCTTTAAACTCCATTCCTCCTTCCAAAATAGATAGTGCCCTATTTATCGAATCCTTTATATCATTATTTGCAAATGGAAATTCCAGGATATCATGTATGTCTAATTTTATAACTTTCTTTAATAAGTCCGATGAAATTTCACCCACAAGCAGCAGCACTTTGACAAAATTTAGAGAATTTTTCTTGCTTATCAAAGTGCTTTCTATATCTTCGACTTTGAATGATGGACCTATTAAGATAATAACATGTTCTTTTTTATCAAGCATGATTTCAAGATCTTTCAAGCTTGTGCTGAATTTTATTCCCGGTATTTCAATCTTGCTTTTTAAAGATTCCGTTACTTTTTGTATATTGCTGTTTTCTTTATCAATTATCACTACTGGAATTTTTATCATTAATATTCTTTTCTCTTAATTTTTTTCCCTATAAGTTAATTGCCAAATATATTTTCAAGCGTTCGTCCGGGTGTTTCCTTTTCAGGAATACCTTTTAAAGGAACAAGTGCAAGCCAAACATCTCCTAATTCTTCAGAAAAAACAAGTTTTTCAGATTGTTCTGGTGTTAATGCAAGAGTAACTGTCTTAATTGCAGTTGTATCATTATTATCGGCAGACTTATTAGCACCCGATAAAAGTCCTCCGACCTTTCCCGGAGTGTTGCTGATATCCATAGACTTATTCCCAATGTGCAAGATCTGGACATTCCAGAGCAACGTTTTTGTAATATTTTTTTGAACAGACTCCTGAACGTTTCCCATTGTTCCTCCGTAAGTGGTTGTTGCACCTGTACCGATGGAACTAGTACCGCTGGCTGACGCCTGGCTCCCATTTCCCTGCTGCTGATTTTGAGGTTGAAATGTTGCGATTATATTAACCCTGTCCCCAACATTTATAAGATTTGATACACCCTTTATTTCGTCAATGGGTATTGATACGGCAAGCGTGCCTTCAGGCACTATAAAAGACAGGCTGACATCAGAAGGTTTAATAAATTTGCCTGGCGTAATCTGTTCTCCCTGGCTGATTGCCGAAGCTGTAATATAACCTTTGAATTGATCAAGAGAAGCCAGTGCGCCAACTACAAGATACTGCCTTGGAATTTGCTGCACAACTACAAGCTTGTCAGAAATTAATTTTTCAACCGGTATGTCCCCGGGAATATCTTTTACTGCAACCATGGCATTGATTTTTTCTGATGCGTATTCAACCGAAGAACGTACATTGTTTATATAAAACATTACTCCTACAACTGCCGCAATACCAAAAATTATTGCCAGAAATAATAATACTATCCTGATCTTCATGCTGTCCCTTCTTCTAATTTAATTTAAAAAAACACAAATTTTGAATAAAAGAAAAAACAATGCAAATAAAATTTCTTTATTCATTAATATATATCGGCAAGTTTTGAATATTGTTAAGTAATTTTTAAGAAAAAAAATAAGATTTTAAAAATTACTGAAGCAGGCGGATTACTCTTAAACCCGAACTATCTATAGCGTTGATTCCCTGGTCACTTTCGAGAATTGCTTTATTGATAAATACAGCCTTGACTACCGAACCCTGGCAATATGTAATAATAAATTGCAAGAACCCCAGAATTTGTACGGGTGAACTTCCATTCCCAAAAGAAGTTACCCAGGGAACTATTATAAACTGGCTGTCTTGGCCTAAAAGCTTGTAAACATTGACACCATCACTGATAATATGTTGGGTAAGAGTACTGAGAGTATCCAACTGATTATTTGGCTGACTATAAATTCTATCGCTCGTTCCCTGCTTTGTTGGTCCCGCCATATTTCCAGTTTCCGGTCCCAGCCACATTCCAACACTCAGCGGTGTGTTAGCGCCGTTTATAATAGTATCTTTATAAACAGATGCACCACTGCCATCAACATCAAGTCCCCCAAAATTTCCGGGACCAGGAGCTGGCGGTGATCCATATTTTAATGTATATTCTACACCAGGGGTATAGTTATTCTGCTCAAAACCCCATGGAACGATACCTTTGACTTTTGATGGAGATCCTATTATAGCTTTGGCATTTGCACCAACAGATGCAGTATTATAACCAAAAATACCTGCAAAATATAATTTTGCATTCGGATTTTTTGCACTAACTGTTATAGTATCGTTATTTGCATAAGTATTGCTGATAGTTACATCAGATGAGACCAATGTTACCCCGTTCAAAGCAGCATAGTCTATGGCTTTCTGCCTGGCTATAGAAGGATTTTCAGGTAAATCCTGGATTCCTGCCAAAGCTGCGGAATCAGCAACTGTTTGCAGCTGCCGCCTAACTTCATAAACAGATCCAGTGTCTATGGAAAATGACATGATTCCTACAAAAGCAATCATCAGAATTGCGGTGATAACAGCAACCTGGCCCTTTTCACCCGTTCTTTTTAGTATTTTGTTTTTTATCTCTTTTGATACTTTTGAAAACATTTTAACTCCTGATATTAAAAATAAAATATAATAAAACATGAATATTAAATTTCATTTTCAACAATCTTTTAAAAAATTATTTTTTAATAAGCTGCTACTGTTCCTTTCGCATTACCGCTGTACTTGTAAGTTGAACCGGCCAATTACCCACCAGGGGTATATTAATATTCAGGACACTTCCTATAACTTGCACGGTTATTTCATCACCTATTTTGCCGCCTAATCCCGTAACATTAATTGTCTGTATTTGAACTGACGGTGCACTATCCCTAACTTTTTGATCAGTATACTGTCCTACAGCAGCAAGCCTTGCACCTTCTCTGGCGGCATGCGTCAGGGATATCCAGTTGTTGAAAGCTATTCCAAACTCAAATATGCCGAATACAATCGTTACAAGTATAGGAAGGATTAAAGCAAATTCAACAGCGGCTGCACCTTTCTGGTTTTTAATTTTTTTAATTTTTAAAAATTTAAAAGACATAAATTAACCTTTAAGCCTAGAATATTTTAAGTTAATATTTATTTATTATTATTCTTTAAGTTGTTATATCTAGTGTCACCAGGACTTAAATTTGGTGACACTAGATATATGTTAAAAGTTTAATAATGGTTTAGGAGGTTTATAATTATGCACCTGTAATTGCATTCGTTACGTTTTGGAATGCTGTTTTAATACCACCTCCGAGTGCAGTTACTGTAAGTATTATTGCTACTGCAATAAGCGCTACGATTAATGCATATTCAACTGCTGTTGCACCTTTTTCCCTATAGGTTATATTGAACCATATTTTTTCCAGAAATTTTCTCATTTAATTTCACCCCCTTTAAAAATAGCTCTTTTTGGCTGCTGGATTATGATCATTATTCTTTTTTGATGAATTTATCAATTCCGATAGTTCGTCCTTATATATGTACCAGCTCTTGCCAAACTTTTTTGCACTTATATTGCCCGATTGACACCATTTTCTAACAGTTATCGGTTTAACTTTAAAAATATTGGCAACTTCGCAAACTTTAAAAAAATTATCCATCTTACATCACTCTGACTGTTTTAAAATATTTGTATTTTTAATATCGGCCCACTATTTTCAAAACTTAAGTGTTAATTAAAAAATTTTTTAAACTTCTAAAGAATATCAAAACAAATAAATCCCCGAAGCAAT
>JAMCSM010000158.1 GCA_023380915.1 Actinomycetota bacterium
AGCTTAAGATTGATAAAATAAACTACCACCAATTATTTTTACACCATGGATTTCTTCTAAAATTCATTGCTTTTTCATCCCCACGCCCCCTTTTTTAATATCAGCTGGCTTTTAGCAAAGCTTAACGCTTCTTTAAAAAAGCCCCGAGGCCAGAACATTTTTCTTTTTTTAACGCTGCAGCTTATCTCAGAATCTGCTTTTAAAGTCAAATTTTTTTGTCATGCAAGCATAAACCGCAACTCTTTTTTTTAATTTTAAAAAGTTATTTGAATATTTGGAAAGAAAATCAGATATTTCTTGAATATGATTTTATTATTAGAATAGCGTAACAAGGTAAACCCAGGTTTACCTTTCCTTTGATAAAGGTACTCCATTCTTCTTATCTATAATACTTTTTAACTTTTTGTTGGCTACAAAAGTAATATATGTGATATTACACAGCTTACCTGACTTGCCATATTTAACTTCCTAAAACACATATAGAAGAACCTGGCTTACACAAAATCAATGTAGTATTTTACTTTGCGAGCATAAACCGCTTTAAGCTATTTATCCCTCTCAATTCTTGCAAGACAAGAACCGTAAAATCTCCACATTGACTTCCGGCCAGAACCTTCTTTGCTGCTTCGCTCAGGAAGTCAAATATTATTTTATTTGAGGGGGAGAAATGGCAAAGAAAAAGACAATGTTTAGTTTTATTCCACAAGTAGAGTTATCAATGGTTAGAGAAATAAAAATCTCTGACCAGAAGTACAACAGCAGTGAAGAAGTTGCAAGGTCCAAATTTGCAGAAGATCTTTTAAAGTCAGACAGGGAAAAATTTATATGTTTGCACTTAAATATTAAAAACAGGATTATAAGTTTTGAGGTAGTTTCGACAGGAAGTCTTACAAGTTCAATTGTACACCCAAGAGAAGTATATAAAGGTGCTATACTTTCAAATTCTGCAAGTGTAATTTTTATGCATAACCACCCATCAGGAGACCCTGAACCTTCAATTGATGATATTGAGATTACAAACAGGCTTGAAAAAGCTGGAGCAATTTTAGGTATAAATGTACTTGACCATATAATAATAGGCCGTGACGGGTTTTATAGCTTCAGGCAGCATAACCTTATTGGTAGTTAAGGAAAAGGAAAATTAAAATGTGGATATATGACTATAGGACTAAGAAAGAATACTTTGCAAGCTCTCCCAGGAATAAATTCTATAATTATAAAAGTATAGTAATTGAACCTATCCCGGGAAAACCCTGCACAATCCTAATAAGAAGAGAAATGGAAGAGGGAAGAAAACCGGCCCAGACACTTGAGCAGCTGGATATATTTACAAGTCTTTCTATTTCCTCTAATACCTAACTAAAATTATATTCTTATCTATAAGATACCTTTTAACGGAAAACTTTACTGCTTTCCATATTTAACTTCCCAAAAGACATATAGAAGAACCTGGCTTACACAAAATCAATGTAGTATTTTACTTTGCGAGCATAAACCGCTTTAAGCTATTTATCCCTCTCAATTCTTGCAAGCAAGAACCGTAAAATCTCCACATTGACTTCTAAGCCAGAACCTTCTTTGCTGCTTCGCCCAGGAAGTCAAATATTATTTTTAAGAAGGGAGAGTAAGAAATGGAACTGTTAACAAAAAAAATAAGTGCAAAGATTCCAAATCTTTATGAGCAAGAAGGTAAAGGAGAAGATGCAGTAGTTTATGTAGTATTCTTCTTGCCTGGCACTCGCTGGACTTGGTATGCTACAGAATTTAACAGAAAAGATACTTTTTTTGGATGGGTTAAAAGTGGAATTTCAGCTGATTTTGATGAGCTGGGATATTTTTCACTATCAGAGCTTAAAGAAGTAAATGCTGAAAGAGATTTGTATTTTGAGCCAAAACCACTTAAAGAGATTATTTAAAGATAATCACCAGTATTTTGAAGGCTTAGAGATAAGCCTTCAAAAATATTATTAATCTAAATGTAATAGAGAAAGGAAAATATTATGAGTAGAAATGCATATAGAGTTATAAGAATAGTAACTGCAAAAAGTCCAAGTTTTAACCTGTCCCATAACGCAGAATTATTAAGTATTTTAGAGGAGTGTACAGATTTCTATGATACTTTAAATTCTTATGGAAACGGCATTATTGAGGTAACAGGTAGAGAATTTGAAGAAGTAAAAGAAAAAATTGAAGAATTAATTGAAGGACTCAAAAGTACTAAAACGAGCCAACCAGAAAATAAAAATAAGGCAAATCATTACAGAAAAGTACTGTCTGAAATGAAAAGAGAGATTGCAAACAAAGGTTGTATATCTTATGAAATTTATTAAATAGCATCAGATTAAAATTACTTTAAAAAAGAAGAAATAAGAAAAGAATAAATACTGCATAGTAAACCCAGGTTTACCATTTTAAAACAATAATAGACGGTATAGTAACCGGTAAATGCGACACCAGTTATTGTGAACTGTATATTTATAAAATACCAGGTTTTAGATTGCCAGTTTTTATAGCCTTTAAATTATATTTAAAAATTAGTAGGCAAGATATGCAAACGTAACACATAGTTACATTTGCAGTTATATTTGGGGGATACCCCCAAACCCCCTTGTTGAAATTAATCTAGTTTTGATATTACTTAATATGCCTGATTTGAGCTTTTTAGTACATAATACAATAGAAAAAGAAGTAAAATGAAGGCTATTTTTATTATTTTATTAGATTCAAGTGATGTTTCTAATTCTTAAAATCTTCATTTTATCATATAATATAATTTAACTATTCATTATTAAATGATATTTTCCAGATAAATTAAGAATGCATCAAATAAAAATAAAAATCATATCATGGTAGACGGTATAATAAATAATGACTTCTCAAAATATGAATTTCTTCTAGTAGAACCAGTTGCAAAAACTCCTTATCCACCGTTAGGATTAATGAAAATATCCTCGATGTTAAAAAACAAATTTAGAAATTGCATTATTGAATCACAAGTAGGAAATCTAATTCCTAAAAAGATAATTGAGCCAAAAGGTATCTATATAACAAGTTTATTTACATGGGATCTAAAAAAAGTAGTTGATTCCATAAAATATTACAGAAGACTTTTCCCAAATTCTGATATAAAGGTGGGGGGAATAGCAGCAACAATTAATCCTGATTTTATTATAAAAAATACAGGGATAGAACCACATAGAGGAATTTTTGATATGGCTGAGTATTATTCTCCTG
>JAMCSM010000159.1 GCA_023380915.1 Actinomycetota bacterium
TTGCTCCATATGCGGGTCTGGTTCTTTATAGCAGTCAAGGTAATCCTTCAGCTTCTCCACAGTTGTTAAATGGGGGTGAACCCAGGGAGAAGTATCCTTCCTTATTATTATGTCTGCAGCACCAAAATATGTGGGATCAATTGCAAGACCAAAAACCGGACCCAGTGTTCCTTCTATCTGAAATTTATTTATAAACTTCATCTGTGCTTCGAGAACATAGCCTGGATCCAGAAAAAATCTTATGCCGTCTAGACCAAGCCAGCCATGAAGATAATTAAACTGGCTTGCAAGACTGAAGTCTATTGGAACCTGGTCAGGTTGACCCATTTTCATTGCAATGGCAATTCTATCTCTGTTTTTCAGGTTTATTTTAATCTCCATTAATCTCTCCCCTCTTTTTTGTAATTTTTATATTTTTTTCTAAATTAGTAAATGCCTAAGTTATATTCTCTTTGATTATTTACTGTATTATTTTTATTAAATTTCCTAATCTATCTGTGATTATTCCATATTTTTCATAATTTCTTCAGAAACTATCCCAGCTATAATATTTATAAAGTTACCTGGATATATAACACCCGCCCTACCTGAACATCTGCATATATCGAGAAGCTTCTTCGACTCTTGATACCAGAAATCGACAGACACGGGAATTGTATTTATACAGAATGCATCTTCTTTTGATACTTCCATAAAATTCTTCAATTTTGAATAAATATTTCTGCACATGGAAGAAAAATAATTTAGCTTACTTATTCCTGCATCGATTAACTTGATATAATCAAATTCATTTAAACCTGAAGCCCCGTGCATCACCAGCGGTACAAAAACAAGTGATGCTATTTTCCTTACCCTATCCAGATCAAGATTTGGCTGACCTGAATACCTTCCGTGCATATTCCCAAAGGATACTGCGAGGCAATCTACTCCTGTAGCATCAACAAATCTTCTTGCCTCAGACGGTTCTGTAAATATACTTTTATTTGTACTTGATGCTACTGCCTCTACGGCACTTCCACCCACTCCACCCAACTCTGCCTCAACAGAAACACCGAGACTATGGGCCACCCTGACTATTTCCCTGGTTTTTGTAACATTTTCATCAAAAGGCAAACCAGAACCATCAAACATAACCGAAGATGAACCAAAGTGAATGGATTTCATTATTAACCCAAAATCCGAACCATGGTCAAGAGTTGTTGCAACAGGAACCTTCGAAGATTCGGCGGCACGAACAAGTATTGGCATCATTACTTCTATGGGAAAATCAGGTGTCAACTGTTTGTTGTAACATAGTATAACAGGTGAATTCTTCTCCTCTGATGCTTTTATTATGCCAGTAATTGCTTCAAGATTTATTCCTGCAAGGCATGGAATAGCATATCTTTTATTTCTGGTATCTGCCAGAATTTCTTTTAATGTTACATGGGACATAAACAACACAACTACTTGGCAATAAATAATATGAAATGAACCCATTTCACTGGACTTCATTCTATACCAAAAATAGTTAATATGGAATAACTAATGAGACTGAATAAAGAGAGATTAATGAGGTCTCATGGGGTCGTCTTATTATAAAATTTAGCTGCTTGCGATACAAGTAAGTGTTCTTGAGACTCCTCCAACTTTTTGGATCTTGTCACGATTAAAGTTGTAAGATCGCTTTATTTTGTTATAGTTTATAATTAATTTTTCAAATATATTTTACTACTTTAGGAGTAAAATATAAATCTAATTTAAAAAATTACTACATTAGTAATTTATTCCTAAAATCCCGATTCCGGTATAAAAATACTCATAATTAAACCCGTAATTCCATATAAAACACTAATGCAATCAGTATTAGCCCTATTATTATCAGTGTAATATCAATTAACCAAAATCTGTGTCGATTTTTCCTGTAAACAGCCAATCTAATGTTTAAAAATACATGGCTAAAAAACAAGACAGCCAGCGGTAAATTAGTTGCTCTATGTATTGAATCTGCAAGTCTGCGGTCAATAAGCCCAAAGCTGGTTTTATATATAATTTCTGTATGTGTAATACCCCACCCCGTAACTATTAAAACCACTACTGCAGCCAGAAGCAACCAGGCACTTATACGGGCAAAAATTTTTAGCCATTTAATAGACTTGGGTAACTCAGCAACGTTATTTTTTAATTCCATTATTTTTAATCTGGGTCATTAATATCTTTAAATATTCAATTTTTTACTCCTGGATAATAAAAAGCACTTTTCAAGAGCTTTTGCAACAGTAAGATAAAAGATTTTTAATAAATCTGGCAATATCTCGAGTAAAATCCGGGATATTAGATATTTTAGCTATAAACGTAATATTTAAAATTTCTGTCAAGTTTTAAATAGAAATTAGAATTGTTCTAACTTTCCAGAAAGTTGCTGATTTAAATCAAATATTTTCTTACATGTCTCCATTTTCCCAGTCCCATTCAAAACTAGTGAAACAGCAATCCATGGAGGACTCTTGCATTCCATTTTTTTGTCACTTCAAGTTCATTGAGCCTGCTGTAGAGATCATTTATATCTTCACACTCATAATATACTATGGAAAGATTTTTGTAATTCCATATCAGAAGCTCCATGGCTTCCGCAGAAGGATTTCTTTTCAAGATCGTAGAACTTGCCTGTAAAGTAGTAAAATTTTTCTCCCTCACCTGAAAGTCTAAATACTGTCACATCTCCCTTTTTAAAAACCATATCGGTCACAGGACCACAAAATGACCTTTTATTCTTTTTGGTGTCCAGACAAATACAGGCTGCACTTCAAGATTTGATTTCATTATTCTGAAGGGGTGTTCAATTTTATAAAGGTTATGATATGCTGATATTGCATCTTCAGCACTTATGCTTTCTTCGTTTGTAGCTATTGCATAATAACCGTCAAACTTTGAGTCAGATTGACTCAGGAGATTTTTTAAACTTGTAGCTAACATTGCTGGATACTTTTTTCAGTGAATATTTTTTTCAGTGAATAATTAAATAAATCATTGTAAAATTCAAACTTATTTTTTCTTTTATATCCAGCATAAAAATCCAAAAAGTCACATATCACAATATGTTCCTGGCTAATCCTTATGACTTTTCTAATATAGTCTTTATCCTGTCTTCTATTAACCATTACTAAACTGCTCTTTTTTGATGTGTTTACTAATTTGTTAACATTTTTTAATAATAATACTATATTTATCCTTTTTGTTTAAAATTTATATTGTATGAAGAATTAATTAGAAATCTTCCCTTTTTCTTTAGTGCAAATGGAAGGATTCTATCAGAAGAAGTTATTATTTTATTTAGGATCTGCAATATATGTTTTCATGACCCTGAGTGCAGAACTTATTTTACTTCAGAGGCTAAATTAAAATCTTCCGCAAAACTCCTGGTACTGATGAACTTTATTAGACAGCCGTTTATCTTAATTTCATCATCAAGATTCAAATTTATAATAAAAGCCGTTTTGGGCTTATAAGTATTTATAAAACTTCTCATTGACTGGGTGATTGCAGGTTTTTTGAAATATTTCGCTTTGGCTTCTATTGGTATTGGTTTTAAATCCTTTAATATGATAAAGTCAACTTCAGCACCAGCTTTTGTTCGCCAGAAGTTAATCTTATAACTGCCTTTAATCTTTTGCTTTAAAATCAGGTATACGAAATTTTCAAATACAAAACCTTTGTCTTCCCTTATATCCAGACTGTTAAAATTATTTATGGCAAAGTTTCTAATTCCTATATCATTAAAATATACTTTAGGGCTTTTAACTATTTCTTTTCTTATATTTTTAAAATATGGCCTTACTCTATCGATTATGAAAGTCTGCTCAAGATAATAAAAATAATTATCCAGAGTAACCTGATGAATTAAAAGTGTATTTGAAATCTCATCCATATTTATTAAACTTCCGCTTGATGCTGAAATTATA
>JAMCSM010000160.1 GCA_023380915.1 Actinomycetota bacterium
GTTCCTCTCTTTAGAGAGGAGAGCGAGCCTGAAATCAGAGCAAGCTTTGACTCGCTGGGGCAAAGCTTGCGTGTCTTGAGATACCCAGCCGTCGATCCAATAATTTTTCTATCACGAAAAAGTAGATGCTTCCTATAAATAGTATTGTCATCATTTAAATAGCTGTATAATACAATCTGAAATATTGACTGAAAAAAATTTCAGTATTTGTTTATTTCATTTAAATTCAGTTCAATATTAACAAGCTTATCTGCTTCTTTATTTTTCTCGCGGGGTATATAAAGAACCTTAAACTGCTTAAATCCTGAGATTTCTTTATTAATTCTTGATGCAATATCTTTTAAGCTATCATCTTTAATCTTCCAGAAACCATTGATTTGATTGTATGCAAGACTGCTGTCCGTATAAATTACGACTTCATCGGGATTGTAATTTTTTGAATTGATAAGTGATTCAAGAATTGCCAGATATTCGGCATAGTTATTTGTTTTTTCTCCGATATATTTCGAATACTGTTCCAGTTTTTCATTATTTGAATCATAAATTATAAAACCAACAGCTGCAGGCCCCGGATTTCCTCTTGCACCGCCATCAGTATATATTATAATTTTACCGGCTGAATTCCTCATTTATCAGATCAACTTCTCCCCTGTATTTTATAATCATTCTTCTGCAGGAAGGACACTTGTAAATCTCGTTTAAATTACTCATCTTTACCGCCTCTGCTGCAGATATTTCCATATTGCAGGACAAGCACATTCTTTCTTTTAAAATACCAATTGCAATTCCGCTTCTTTTTTCTTTAACCTCATTGTATTTTGATATCAAATTTTCAGGAATAAGCTTGATTATATTTTCTCTTTTTTTTCTGTATTTATTTAACTTTTCCTCGACCAGTCCTGTATTGTTGTTTATTTCTTCCTTAAGCTTGTTAATATGAGCAGCAATTTTATCTTTTTTCTCATTTTCAAGCTTAATCATCTCGTTAATGTCATCAATCTTAATCATTATTTCCAGCAATCTATTTTCAATTTCTTCATTTATTTTTCTTAAACTTACTATTTCTTCCTGAAAACTTATTATTTCCTTTGCGCTGGTTATTGTACCGCTTGACAACTTTTGTTCATTTTTCTTAATTTTTTCATTTTTCATACTTAACTCGTCATCAAGTTTTTTTCTCTCCCTTTCAAGTTCATTATAATTTGCAAGAAGGTTGTTGTATTTTTCAGTGGTCTCATTTAATTCTTCCTGCCTTGCTTTAAGTTCCTCATTATTTTTCAGTTTTTCGATTTCTCTTTCGAGCAGGGAAATTTTATTATCGGAAAGTTGCAGTTTATATAAATTCAGGAGATCAAAATTTTTATCATCCAATTAAATACCTCCATGATGGTTCTTTATTGTTGCTTTTTAATATTTTTAAACCAAGGTTCATATCATCATTAATGTCTGTTAAAATCTTAAATATATGATTAACAGCAAAAAGTTCAGATTCTGCATGACCCAGATCTATTATCATTTTATCTTTTTCTAAAAGCAGTAACGTATTGTGATAGCTAATTTCACCACATAAGAGAACGTCAAAATCAGAATCTGCAATGTTTTCAATAATTGAATTTATGCTTCCATTAATAACAGCTATTTTTCTTATTTTTTTATCCGCAAAGATTAAATCCTTTAAAATATACTTAAAGTTTTGTACATTTAATTTTTCTTTTATAAAACTTAAAAAATCATTTAAATATAATGATTTCTTTAGATCACCTATTCTGCCTGTACCTCCTTCTTCAAATTTATTTTCAAGAGGAAAAATATCATAAGCCGGTTCCTCATACGGATGTACTTCTAAAACATTTTTTATTAAATTTTTTAACTTTTCAGAAGAAATAATACATTCTATCCTTGATTCATCAGCAAAAGAAAGACTCCCCTTTTTTCCAATAAATGGTTTTGAGTTTTCACCAGGTTTAAAAGTTCCAGTTCCTTTTGTTTTAAATGTACAACAGGAATAATCTTTCCATTGTCCTCCCCCTGACAAACAAATTGTATTTCTTACCTTTTCTTCGTAATCAGTCGGCGTATAGATTGCAAACTTAAACCATTTCGTATAATTGGGAATTATACTGACAACTTTTTCCAGTTCAAGAATATCGGCAATATAATCGTTTAACCCTCCTTTCATTATGTCATAATTCGTATGGGCACAATACACTGCTATGTTATTGGCTGCCAGTTTCAAGATTATCTGACCTGAAAAATTATCAGAAACTATGTTTTTAAGAGGTGAAAATATGAGAGGGTGATGGGAAAATATAAGGTCGATATTTAAGCTGATTGCTTCGTTTATAACCTCACCTGTAACATCCAGTGAAATCAATAGTTTCCCCATTTCACTGTTATAATTTCCTATTAAAAGTCCTGTATTATCCCAGCTTAATGAGTATTCCTTATGAAAATTTTTATCAAGAATTTCTGTTAATTTTCTTAGTTTCATAATCCGGAAAAAATTGAAGTTATTATATCAGTTAAAGATATTATCATATTTGGCTTCAAATAGAAAAAGTAAAAATTGCCGGTGATATTCTTAGGTTCTGGTGGGCCCACCAGGATTCGGACCTGGGACCTCCGCATTATGAGTGCGCTGCTCTAACCAGCTGAGCTATGGGCCCTTTAAAACTTTAGAAGTAAAATGCTAATTAAATAAAATACATTAAATTATTGCTTTTAGCAATTGGATATATTAATAAAAATTACTTTTTTAGTCAAATTTTTACCCCCCACATAACCTGTAGGAGATAAGCCAAAACTTGAGACCTTGGGTGGCTCTGTTCTTGACATCAAAAAGACCTGACCTGAAGCATTAGAAACCTATGTTGCTATTTCTCCTGTTAGTTGAAAACAAATGAAGTCTTTGGATTTAAAAAAACTTTACTTTTCCATAATTATTTGGTTCTTCTTCTCTTAACTATAGGATTATTTTTTAGAGCCATGCTTTCCGTTAAAATAAGTTCAATATCACCCCTATGATTTTCTGGATCATAATATGCATTTATTATTTTTTCATGTGGCAGTCTGTTTATTCTTTCATTCATTATTTTCATGGCTTTTGAATTAATCTCTATAGCTTTGGTAACTGGCATTCTCTCAGGATTTATATCTATTCCGAAATATTCACGATAACCAGCCATTTTTAAAACATAAAGCATAGCTTCAGCCTGTTGCCATTCAATTACACCTACATTGAGGTCCTGGTCATAGTTACCTAAGGGCTGGCTGTTCCAGTGGGTATGAAATAACCTGCCCTGCCTCAGACATCTTGCTATTGCATAAGGAGCATCTTCAAATCCCATCCTGATATGGCCAATCTCTGGTTGCATGCCAAGAAGTCTATAGCCTTTTTTTAGAAGTTCTATGTTTTCTTTTGATTTAAGCCTTGATTCAATATCAAAGCATGCAAGAAGGCCATCTGTTGTAGTTCTATATATATTGTTTGGTGCCGGCTCATACGGTTTAGGTTCAATGGCAACCGGAACACCCGGTACTTCATCCATAGCAATTGCAACTGCGTCTTCAAATCTATCCCACATGTTACAAAAATCTGTGCCAAGTGAATATGTATATCCATCAATTCCTGGCCATATTCCGGCATGATGAAGATTATTTGTTTTTACAAATTTAAGATTTCCAATCAGTATATCTATTGCCTTATCTCTGTATTTGTCTATTGGATTTGATAAAGAGCCGAATTCAAATTCTTTAGGGTAAAATATGGCAGGATAACAACTAAGCAGTTTTATTCCTGATTCTTTTTCCAACTTTTTATATAAGTGATAGTTATCTTCATTAACTTCTGAAGGATAATGTGCTTCAATGGCCTTAACTCCATATTTTGACATCTCGTATGCCATTTCAAGCCTTTGAGGAATATTTTTATTCTCAAGGTAAGCTTCATGAAATCTGCCTCCAGAAGGGGTAAAGTACCAGATACCAACGGATAGTTTTAAATCAAGCTTGAAGTTTTTCATGTGTTTTAGAAGTTCTTTTTTTGAGAGCCTTTTTCTCTGATAACTGGTATCAGTTATTTGATAGCTCATATTTACCTCTTGGGGTTTGGTTGTTGATAAATTATTTCTGATTAAAAATAATCAAAAAAACTTCACTTTCTTAGAGTTCATATTATACTTCTTTCTAGATAAAATATTTTTAAATTTAATTAAATATGATTAATGAATTTAACAATAGGAAACAAAACAGCTTAAAAAGCATTTTAATCTTTAACTTATAAATTACACAGAAATATCTCTTTATTTCACCTTTATTATTTCATTATTTTTATCAAAACCGCTAATCCTGCTATCAGATTCATATATGATAACCTGAAATTTTGTATTTAATTTTTGCAAAGGCTCCAGAGTCAGTTCCCTGCCAGCCTTTATCACATCATCAAGGTTATCAGGAATTGCAGACCAGGGTTCAAGTGCAATATTATAAGTACGTCCGTAAAATGGGAAATTATAATAGCCTTTGTAAACTGCCCACATCCAGATATATTTAAATATTTTGACATCCCATTTCATGCCAAAACCTATCCCCGTTTCAGGATTTGTTATGCCATACCAGCCTTCTTTCATTTGTTCAAAGCTTACACAGAATGCTGTCTTTAACTCGGGTGTCATTACTCTGCTTAAATCTATCTCTTTTCCGCTTTTACTTTTTACGAAAGGCCAGGAAAACTTAACATCCAGAGGCAAAATACTGTTTCCGGAAAAGTCCTTATCGTATGTTCTTCCAATAGTTCCTTGCGAAAGATCTATTACGCATTTATCACTCAAAAAAGGTATCCCTATTGCAGGATGATGTCCCCAGGTAAATTTAAATTCTTCGTCACCCTCATTTATGATAGTTTCTTCAAATTCAACAACAGGTACATAGGATTTAATGGTAACTGTTTTGGTAACAAAAAAAGGTGCACGATTTAGCCTTAATGAAAACCTTATCTTTACCTCTTCTACCGTATCTGTAATTGCCTGATAATCCCAAACCCTAAAACATGCTTCTCCGTGAAAACCCAGGGAAGAACCTTTGTAATTGGTAGGATTATTAATATTTGGAAGAAGTTCCTGCCAGCCTCCCTCATATTCATCAAGAAAAGCACCGGTAGGATGTTCCTTGGTTAACTGATTTTTTTTGTTGGAACTTATCATAGCAGGACTTCTCCACATGAAATCAATGTCTTTAGGTTTATAGACAAATTCAACAATATCGGTTCCTTTTTCATACATTATAATAATCCTTAAAAGTTCATTTTCAAGCAGGATACTTCTGTAGCCCAAGTATTCGATATTATGGAATCTGCAGCCATAATTCCTGTTATGATGGTAAAGGCTTTCATATGTGTTTTTTTTCATTTAAAACTCTCCTTTAAGATATTTTATGGTTTTAGTATTTTCCATATTCAAAGCCTGCTTCCGTAAAAGCCTTAATATTCTCATAAGACGTTTCATCAAAGAAAAAGTCGGAAGTTGAAAGAATCCAGTTTCCTCTTGATTTTACCTTTTCAATAAGAGCTTTTACTCTTTCCTTTATTTCGGAAGGACTTGCTTTTCTCAGGAATTCAACCTGGTCTATATTGCCTCTAAGCGCCATGTCAGGTCTGATAATTTTGAGCACATCATCTAGTATTACATCACCGAAGGGTGCTCCGGTAACATAACCCCAAACATTTATTAAAAGTTTGTTGTAGAGGTGCATTATAGTCTGAGCATCCCCGCAGTTATGATATACTACAAATGCTCCATTATCACGAATTGCTTTTGCAAACCTGTTTTCATAATCAAGAACATAGCTTTCAAAAAATTTCGGCCCCACGCCGCTGGTTGCCAGATTGCCACCAAGTTCTATGGAATCGGCACCTGCAGGTATTACATCATCAACAATATGTTTTATATTCCAGTCAAGCAAAAATTCCATCATTTCACGATAAAAACCCTCATCCATTATAGGATCCATCATCATGTCTTCAAGTTTTCTGAACTGGTTCATGGTATTAAAAACTCCCATTATGGCAGGGTTTACAAGACCCTTATCTGCCACTGCCTTACGCGCTCTGCTAATGATACCTATATCGCAATATTTTGCAGGCGGAATATATTTTGCAAATATATCAAAATCTTTTTTTGTTTTTATTAAATATTCCTGAGGAGCAAAAACTATTAAATATTCCGAGCTTCTTTTAAAATTCTGAATTTGTCTTAGTACGCCACCCGGAGTCTTTACTGTCGTTATCCTTCTTTGGTTGTCATCATCTCCCTCTTTTTCAATTATTACCTCCCAGTTTTCATTTGTAGCGGGAATATAATTATCCCAAAGAAGACCCATGGCAAAGAGCACATCCCACCCGAAATAGTCGTGATATTCAACATATTTTTCGGCAAGATCAAAGTCATCCGGGCTGAGGTTTGTGTCTATTTTAGGCTTGTACTTAAACATCTCATAAACGTTGTTTGCCCATATAAAGGGTGATACAGGTACCCTATCAGCTTTCAGGCCATTAAAAGTAACAATTAGTCTTTCCCTTCCCGTCATTATTTTTGTCATTATTTTTTTCTCCTTAAAATTATTTAATAATTATGCTGCTTTTCGGCTTCTAAGACTGTCAATGGTTACAGATAAAATAACCACCATTCCGATACCGATAGTTTGAGCAGCAATAGGCAGACCAAGTATGACAAAACCATTCCTTAGCACCCCTATTATGGCTGCTCCGATAAGGCTTCCTATAATTGAACCTTTCCCGCCTGAAAGCGAAGTCCCGCCTATTATTACCGCTGCAATTATGTCAATTTCTGCTCCGGTGCCTGCAATGACTTCTGCCGTTCCAAGCCTTCCAATCATAACTATCCCGGCAAATGCCGCAAGGGCACTCGTCAAAATAAATACAAGCATTCTTACATTTTCAATCCTGATTCCAGATAACCTTGCAGCACGTTCATTTCCCCCGATTGCATATATATATCTGCCTGTTACTGAATATTTAAGAAAAACAGCACCTGCTATTGCTATTAGGGTCATTAGTATTACTGAAACAGGAATAACCCCTACCGTGCCTTGTCCCAAATAAATAATTACAGGGTTTGTAACTTTTATGTTTGCTCCCGTAGAGAATAAGTATATTATTCCCCTTGCTACGCTTAAAAAGCCGAGTGTAACTATAAATGAGTTAATATTAAGCTTGGTAACAAAAAGGCTTATTGTATATCCTATAATTGCTCCCGTACTGATACCAACAATTAGTGCAACAGGAAGGCTCATTCCAAGAGTAGTGAGAAAAAATGCTGTTACCATACCGCCAAGACCGATAACTGAACCTACGGAAAGATCCAATCCGCCGCTTATGAGGACCATTGTCATTCCGACTGTTACAATAGCGTTTATGGATATTGCACGCAGAACATTGATAATATTTTTTGCTGTTAAGAAATAAGGGCTTAAAAAGGAAAGTATTATGCATTCTACAATTAAGGTAATTATTATTCCAAGTATTTCAACATTTCTTAATCTTTTGAACGTCCGTTTAAATATCGAAGACTGACCAGCAATGTCTATAGTATTGTTTGTCATTTATTTTCTTTCCTCCTGGTTTATATAAATAAAAATTTAATTTTCAGAATTGACAGCCGACAGGTACATTATTTTTTCCTGGGTTGCTTTACTTATGCTTAACTCACCTGTTATTCTGCCCAGTCTCATGACTATTATCCTGTCACTCAAACTTAGTATTTCAGGAAGCTCTGATGAAATTAATATTATTGAAATACCTTTGGCAGCAAGTTCACTTAAAATATTATGAATTTCGGATTTTGTTCCAACATCAATACCCTGGGTTGGCTCATCTACAATTAAAATTTTAGTATTTACAGCAAGCCATTTTGCAAACACAACTTTTTGCTGGTTACCTCCACTCAAACTTAATATCGGAGAATTTATACTTGCTGCTTTTATATTTAAAAGCTTGATATATTTGTCTACGAGCTCTTTTTCTTTTTTTATTTTTACAAAGCCTGATTTTGCTAATCTGTATAAAACTGCCAGGCTTAAATTCTGGCTGATATTCATGGTACAAACAAATCCCTGAGCTCTCCTGTCCTCTGGAAGCATCCCAATTCCCATTCTTAAAGCATTCTTCGGACTATTTATTTTAACTTCCCTTCCCTCCAAAATTATTTTACCTTTGACATTTTTATAGGCTCCAAAAATAGCTCTTGCCACTTCACTCCTACCTGAACCTACAAGACCAGAAAATCCAAGTATTTCACCCCTTTTTAAATAAAAATTTATATTTCTGAATAAAGATGGTATTTCAAGATCCTTGACCTCAAGAATCCTTTCTCCTTTTTTTATATCTTCTGATTCTTTTTTATGGTATAGGTCTAGTTTTCTTCCTACCATCATCTTTATAATCTCGTCAATGCTTGATTCTTTTTTAATTTTTGTCCCCATATATTCTCCATCACGGAGCACTGATATCCTTTCAGCTATTTCAAATACTTCCTCAAGAATATGTGAAATATAAATAATTGATATTCCCTCGTTTTTAAGGTTATTTATTATTCTGAAAAGATTTTGTACTTCATTTTCTGTTAGAGATGCGGTAGGTTCATCCATAATCAGCAGCTTGGGATCCTGTGACAATGCCTTTGCAATCTCAACTATTTGCTGATGCGAGCTGTTAAGCATTTCCACCCTATCATTAATCCTGATGTTTTTTTCTTCACCAAGCCTTGCCAGCAGATCCAAAGCTTTGCTTTTTAGTTCTCCAAAATTGGTTATAAACCCCAATGCTCTGCCTCTTAATTTACTTAAAAAAATATTTTCATATACGGAAAGAGTGGGTACCAGAGCCAGTTCCTGGTGTATAACACTTATACCCATATTAATGGCGTCTCTGGTACTGAGAGTGGTGATGGTTTTATCATCAAATTCAAAACTACCTGAAGTAGGGCTTACAATCCCGCTTAATATATTCATAAGTGTTGTCTTGCCTGCTCCGTTTTCTCCAACAATGGCATGGACTTCACCCTTTTTTATTTCGATGCATATATTATTAAGAACAGTATTATCTCCAAATTTTTTAAGAATATTATTAGTCTTTAAAATTATATTATTTTCCATATTTTAGTTGGTTCTTAATTTTTAATTAATTTCAAAAAAACCTTTAAAGTAATTTAAGTTTTAATTTTTAAATATTAAATATATTTTTAGATTTTTTAAAATATTCCTTTTTTAGATCATGCACACCGGAAATCGAGTAGGAGGAGGACTTCGTCCTCCGACCTCTCACACCACCGTACGTACCGTTCGGTATACGGCGGTTGAATAATTTAACGAATTAAACTGTATCTTTCTACCAGATTTATAAGCCCCCTGTCTCTGAAGTAGGCAATTCCCATTACTGTATTTAACTGTGGTGTCTTTGACAGCCTCCAGTACTTCTTTCTGCACCAGGCTATTCTTGCCTGAAAGCTTGGAAGCTCCATACCCATAAGTTTTCTAAATTTTGTTCTGGGCTTTTTCCAGTGTTTCCAGACAATTACCCTTAACTTTCTTCTTATGTAGCTGTCCATGTCAGAGAGATATTCTTTCATATCAGCATACTTAAAGTAATTTAGAAATCCTCTCATAGCTGTATTTATTTCTGAAATTATGCTATCAAGAGAACGCCCTCTGTTTCTTTTAGTAGTGGCTCTTATTTTGTCTTTTGCTCTTTTTGCCACTCCAGCACCAAGTCTTAGGGACACTTTACCCTTGCTTGACACATAATAGCTATATCCCAGAAATTTTACTTTGTATGCTATAGCCACTTTACTCTTTGCTTCATTAACCTTAAGCTTTAATTTCTTTTCTATAAACTTTACTATACTGCTGTAGGTTCTCTCTGCTGCTCTTTTTGACTTTAGGTAGATATTGCAGTCGTCTGCATAGCGGCAGAATTTATGACCTCTCTTTGTAAGTTCTTTATCAAGGTCGTCAAGGACTATGTTTGAAAGAAGTGGAGACAGAGGGCCACCCTGAGGTGTACCTTGCCCTCTTTCTATTACTACACCATTTGTCATAATTCCTGCATTAAGGTATTGCCTTACAAGTTTTAATACTCTTTTATCAGCTACCTTTGCTGCAACTCTTGCCATAAGCATGTCGTGATTTACCCTGTCAAAGAACTTTTCAATGTCAATATCTACCACCCATTTATATCCTTGCTCTATATAGTCTTTAGCTTTTAGCACTGCATCATGAGCGCATCTGGCTGGCCTAAAGCCGTAGCTATATTCAGAGAAATGACTGTCAAATATGGGAGATAGCTTCTGGGACATTGCCTGCTGTATTAACCTGTCAAGCACTGTTGGAATTCCAAGAGTACGTAGGCTGCCGTCTGGTTTTGGGATATTTGCCTCTCTTACCGGCATGGGTTTATATGTGCCAGAAAGTAGAAGAGATTTTACCAGCTGCCATTCCTGCCTAAGATAGCTTCTTAGAGATGATACTTCCATACCATCTATTCCTGCTGCACCTTTGTTTTCTTCTATTCTCTTTAATGCATTTAACATATTTTGCCTTGCCAGTATCTCTTCCAGTAGTTGATACTTTTCTTCGCGAAGATTAGTTTTGGTTTGTGCCACAGATATGCTGGGCGCTCCCGAATAATCTTGCAGCTGCACCGCTACCTTTTCCGGACAGCTCTCAACTTTTGAGATTTTCTGCCTTCTATGCATATCCTTTGAACTTGCCAACTTTTCCTCCTATTATCCTTCAGCCCTTCTTAAGGCTATCTCGACTATAGCCCTAATAATATGGCTTCTGCTGACTTCTGGCAGTTTAGTCATACATCACTGTATGAGTTTCTGTTTTACTTACAGAATACCTGCCAGACCTCCCCGGGTAAGAGCAAGTAACTTTTGCTCCATCTACCCTCCACATTTACTGACCTAACTTTGGCAAACTTAGGACTTTGTCTTGAAAAGCAGACTTATCCAGTTATAGCCAGCCTTATATGTGGTTCGTGTTCCTAAGGTCAGAGCTTTGCCGCCGACTTCCTTCAGATTCTGCCTCACGACAGACACCCTTGTCTTAAGCTAATGGTTGGTGTTTGCCAACCCCCATAGTGGACTTTCACCACCGAGTTACTGCCCATGCCGGGCGCACTCTTGTTTCATATATGCTGGGGACATCAAAACCCAGCATATATGATATTAAAAGCGCACTGCTTCAATAAATGTAATATTTATTTGCGCAAACTGCTGTTTCTTTAAGCACCCTGGCCTGTATCCAGAAATGTCTGAAGTGTTTCAGGAGTAACTACAAACATATCTGTCCACATATTACGGGCAGGAGGTAATACTCCATCCATAAGATAATTAAATAATCTCACCGAAGTATCGTGACCTTCAGCAAAAGCATTTTGAGCAATTGCTGCTGCACATTCCCCTGCCTTTATGTATGGAGCAAGTTCTGGCACATAGAAGCAAACTACTTTTATCTGATCTGTTTTTCCAGCTTGTTTTACAGCTTCAATAACACCTGTCGGTCCACCAGCGGTATTATATACTGCTGCAAGATCAGGATTTGCTGTAATAAAATCTGTAACAGCGGTCAAAGCTTTATCTGCCTGATCCTGATTTTCTGCCTCACCTACTATTTTAATATCAGGATATTTTGCTTTAATAGTATCCACAAAACCAAGTCTTCTCTGCTCGTGGCCATATAATGAATAAAAACCTGTAACTATAGCTACTTTACCCTTGCCGCCAATTTCTTTTGCCAAAGCCTCTGCTGCAACTACACCGCCCTGATAAAGATCCTGACCAATGAAGAAAAGAGCCTTGTTTGGTTCTTTGGAATTGACGCACCAGGAGCCAACAACTGAACCCTGGTCTACTGCACTGTCAACGAAAGGAATCATGCCTTCGTTGAATATCATGGTAGCAATTCCAGGATAACCTTTGGTTACAAGAGTATTGATAGCTTCGCCATAATCACCAGACCCAAAAGTAGCACCAGGGATAATCCAGTCTACAATGGCGTTGTGCTTTGCAAGTTCTACCTTTGCTGCATCTACACCTGCATAAACTGCATCAAAAAACGGATTTGTCTGACCGCCAAGAACTCCTATCCTCACGGGCTCTTCAGGAATCCTGTCAACCGGTTTTACAATCATCTCATCGTCAGGTTTATATAGTGAATCTGGCTTTACCTCAACGTAGGGCTTAAAATCTGCTGTCTTATAATATGGTGTCCATGCTTCTGTAGTTTCTGCAGCTTCCGTAGTTTCTGCAGCTGTTGTTTCGGGCGCTGCGGTAGTGCTGACAGCAGTTGTCTCAGTGGTTTGTGTTTTACATCCAAATAAGGATATACTTCCTATAAGTGCAAGACACAAGCCTACTGAAAGAATAATTTTTAGCATCTTATTCATGCTCTGCTTTCTCCTTTCCAAAAAGATTTACATTTTGTTTTTTTAACGGTAAAATTTTTTGGAGTTTGCTTATTTAATAAGGCTAAGGAAGACTGTCCAAGCTTTTTATTTTAAGCAAACTCAACTTTTTTTATAATTTATAATATGCGCCTCCTTTCTTTCAAAAAAAGGTAAAACCATTTTATTAAAATTTAGCCATACCAATGGCCAATAAGTTTTCTGTCCCGATACTTTTTCATGGAAACAAGCATTGCTTCTATATTTTCAAATGGGGTATCAGGCATGATAGAATTGCTGGGACCAGCAATATAACCCCCTCCATCATGATCAAGAGTCTCATAAATTTTCTTAATACCACTATCTATTTCTTTTACTGATGAATTTATCAGAAATTTTTGGATATCAATTCCGCCAAAAAAAGTAAGGTCTTTCCCGAATTCTTTTTCAAGTCTTCGAATATTAAGTACCAAAGGTTGGAAATGAAGTACCTGCAGGCCACATTCTATAAGATCGGGTATAATATCCCATATGAATCCACAGCTATGCATCATTACATGCATTTTATGGCTTCTTATTTTTTCAAATAATTTTTTATACCATGGCTTAAATAACGACCTGAAAATTTCCGGTTTAAATACCAGTGTCTGTGAAAAACCAAGATCATCACTAAAAAAAATACCGTCCATGCCTGACTTGGCAAATCCATCAACGATTCCACAGAAAAAGTCACATATCATCCATCCAAGTTTTTCTATTTTTTCCCTTTCAAGATATATATCCGTTAAGAAATCTTGCTCACCTCTTAAAGCTATCATCCTTTCAAAAAAGGTAGCCCACCAGTGCCCCGCAAGATATACATCCGGATTTTTGCTCCTTGACATTTTTGCATTATCAAAACGCCCCTTTGCATAAGGATCAGGAAATTTTTTCATAAGGTCTTCAAGTTTGGGCCAATTTTTGATAAAGTCAGATTTACGCATTCCGCTGAAGACTCCTGGTTTATTTACATAATATATATAGAATTCATCTCTGCCGGGAGCAGGTTCAATAAAGTTCTCAGGCATATCATAATCCACTAGCATCAAATCATTTGAATAATTATCTAAAAGTTTTTCCAATTTTTTACCGTATTTTTGCCAGGTCTCATCAGCAACCCAATTGTACCAGCCTGGTATCATATCAGGGTTTTTTCTTTCAATAGCTTTTACAACTTCAGCCTTTCTTAACGGTTCAATCTTTTTAAATTTACTTTCCCTAATATTTCCTTCCAGTCGTTTATGACTTTTTGAAACATCTCTAACATCTATAAATTTACTTTCCATCTATTCCTTTCTTAACCTCTGAAAAATTTAACTATTCTTTGAGCGCTTTCCATTACGTTTCTATTGGTTGCTGTATACTGGCCTCTCTTTATTCCCAGATCTGGAGATACCGTAAACTGCAAAACAAGCCCTTCGGGACTTAATTTTTCTTTTATCTGTTTTAGGTAATCTTCAACCTCTGCTTCCACGGGAATGATATCTCCCGCTACAAGACAAATCTTTTTTTTGCACAAACCATCCTGGAGAACAGCAGCACTATCCACATCACCCAGCATATAATTATGCACCGCTCTCACTGAAGAAATATTTGAGTAATTTTCAATTTGATGATTTGCATTGCCGCACCAGTGAACCATACCGCTGCCAAAAGCTTCGAAAAGTTTTTCATATTTTTTTACCACAAACTTTTTAAATAAATCCGGAGATAGTATGACCGCATCATCATCGGAAAACCATATCCCGATGCCTTCAGGTGTTTTCACGTTAATAAGTCCGTTTGAAGAATCCGTTTTCTCTCCGTTATATTTTTTTTGCAGATTTACCCACTCTATTAATGTGTCTGTAACCACTTCAAATAAATAATCGATTGAATCCGGATTATCCTTCATCCAGTAAAAAAGATTTTCATATCCAGCTATAAGCGATATACAGTCTAGTGTACTCTGCATGTCAGTTACGCCTACAGGGATTTCGCTGTTTTCTTTAAAAAATTTTATGGTATCCAGAACTTTTTTTGATAAGGAGTTACTGAAAAAATCCGGAATTTTTATTTTCTTTATATCTTCTAAAGATTTTATACCGGTAGTGGTGCAGGCAGGGTCATCGGACTTAAAAAATTTGATATCGCATCCGAAAAGATGTGGAACTACTCCTACTCCATACCATGGCATTAAATAAGGGATATAATCATCTTCAACTTTGTTTAAATGTTCCTCTATGCCCTTTTCTTGAAATTCAAGCATACTTGCCGGATTATCAAAAATATCTTCAGGTATTTCTTTTGGTGAATGACCTGTTAACCAGTAAGAATTAGTCTGTAAAATAAGCGGTACCTCACTGAAGTCTTTTATCTCATATCTGAATGCTTTATTTATTCTTTCAACTGAGTCCCTGTATTTTTGAGAGTTAAAATAATTTGAAATCATTTTAATTGACTCCTTTATTTTTAAAATTTACTTAAAATTTTTAAAAATTATTTAAACTATCTTTTTACAGCTATTTCGGATAACAAGCTCGGTAGGTATTTCATATACTTTTTTTACAACCTCTTTTTTCTCAATCAGTTGAATCAAAAGAGAAACTGCAATACTGCCTATATCTTCTACTGGTTGTTTTATAGTTGTTAAAGGTACACTTAATTCAGAAACCAAAGGAATATCATCAAAACCAATAAGTGAAATGTTTTCAGGAATTTTCAAGCCCATTTTATAAATAGCACTTTCTGCTCCCAGCGCCATTTCATCATTACAAGCAAAAATTGCTGTTGGTGGATTTACTAATGACATTAATTCTTTGGTAGCTAAGAAACCGGAGCTGAATGAATTATCTCCAAGCAGTATAAATCTTTCATTTAATTGAATACCATGTGCAGCCAGAGCTTCTTTATAACCTTCAAGACGTTCCCGGGCAAAAGTTCTACTAGGTATGCAGGTTATTATACCGATTTTTTTATGCCCCAAACTAATAAGATAGTTTGTCGCCTGGTAACCACCCATCTTATCTGTAGCTTTAACAACACAGAAATCCCGGTATGGGCTATTTGGGGTAATAAGAATAGTAGGTATATTGTTTTTTCCAAGGTAATTGAGAAGAAATTCATCATCCCCTCCAGGAGGTGCAAAAATATAGCCGTCTATATGTCTTTGCAAATATAATGCCAATATTTTCTCACTTTCTTTTTTATCAGATTCAACCGGATAAACAACACTAATATAACCTTTCGCCTTGCATTTACTTAAAATCATGCTAATTAATTCTGATGCATAAGGAGAACCCAGCCTTGGTACTATTAAGCCAATAGCTTTTAGTTTGTTAGATACGAGTCTTTGAGCAGAAATATTTGGTAGAAAGTTTGTTTCTTTGATAATTTTCAAGACTTTTTCATAAGTTGCTTTTGAAACTGAAGGTTCGCTATTAATCACTCTTGAAACAGTCTTGGGAGACACTCCTGCTTTTGTAGCTATCTCATAAATTGTTATTTTTTCCACTAAAGCCCACCTTTAAAAATAATTTATTAAAAGATAAATAAGTGACATCGGTGTCAATTATTATAAAATAAAAATGACATCAGTGTCAATAGTTTAGCAAATTAATTGTTTAGCAAATTAATTTTTAGAAAATTCTTTTATGTTATTTGAAACTCGTTGCTCATATAAAAATCTCTAAATGAAGGCATAATGACAAAATATCATCTTTTTAGTACACTGATACAAAAAATATGATATTTTTTAATTTTGAGGTGAAAAGATGGCTTCTAAAACAAAAATTACTTTTTACGGTCAGTCAATGTTTATTATTGGATCTGAAAATGGTACAAAAATTGGAATGGATCCCTATGATACACAGGTAAAATCAATCCTTCCCGATGTTTCTGCTGACGTCGTAACAATTTCTCATTCTCATTTTGATCATTCGAATGTAGCGCTGTTTAAAGGAAATCCGGAAATTATAAAGGAACCCATAACTGCAAATATAAAGGGAATACAAATAACGGGTTTAGCAGCTTTTCATGATAACATTAAGGGCGGACTAAGGGGAAAGAATATTATATTCAAATTTGAGGTTGACAGTATTAAATTTGCTCATCTTGGAGATTATGGTTCTGCTGATGAAAAAACAGTTTCTGAACTTAAAAACATGGATATTATTTTTATTCCTGTCGGGGGTATATATACTATTGACTATAGGGAAGCAATAAAATTGATTAAGGAATTAAAACCAAAAATAGCTATCCCTATGCATTTCAGGGAAAAAGATACTCATATCGGTCTTGATGATATAACTTATTTTAAAAATAATACTGGCAGTTTTAATAAAATAAAAGAGATTGATAAGAGTTTTGAAATAAACAAGGCGGAACTTCCTTCCGATACTGAAATATGGATTATGTACAGTTCTTAAATCAAATCTTTCTGCCTGAAGCTGTAATAACCGTTTTCTGCAACTATTATATGGTCAAGCATGTTTATACCCATAATAGAGCATGACCGGCAAAGCCTGTTTGTAACTTCAATATCATCAGATGAAGGCTCAGGGTCTCCACTGGGATGATTGTGAATAAAAATTACTGATGCCGCACTTGCCTGAATGGCAGGTTTTAAAACTTCCCTTGGATGAACTATGGAAGATGTCAAACTTCCCTGTGAAATTAAAATATCCTTGATAATCTTATTTTTTATGTCAAGCAGGATAACTTTGAATTGTTCTTTTTTTAAATCCTTCATTAAAGGAATATAATAATTAGCTACTTCCTCGCTGCACCTGAACCTGGTATTATTTCCATTTGAGGCAGATATTGCCCTTTTACCAAGCTCAAAAACAGCCATAATTTGTGTTGCTTTAGAAATACCTACTCCACTGATTGATATAAGTTCATCAAAAGATGTGTTAATGAGATTTTTAAGGTTATCAAATTTAGAAATTATATTTTTGGCAAGATCAATTGCAGTAAGTTTCCATTTTCCATTATTAATTCCAATACCAATGATTACTGCAATCAGTTCGGCATTGGTTAAATATTCAGCACCATATTTTATTAGCTTTTCCCTTGGTCTTTCATCCTCGGGCCAGTTTCTGATAGAGTTCAAATTTTGGAAATTAAATTATTATTTGCTAAAAGTCTTTTTTTTATTTCTGTCATAAATAAAAAATAATCATTGATTTGAAAACAAGTAAACATAAATTAAATATTTGATTAAAAATCTGATTTTTATGGTTTTTAAATATGTAATTATTTAAAAACTGATTATATTTGAATAATAGCATATTTATGTTAATATGTAAATTATTATTTTATTTTTAAAATCGCAGTAAAAAACACCGTAAATATTTTAAATTAAAGCAGTTAAGTAATACTGGAAATATCTTGAATTAAGATTCAGATTTCTTAAAATTAGAAGTTTTCCTTCTTTAAGATATCAATAAATATTTTTACAAGATCAGGATCAAATTGCGAGCCCGAATAGCGTTTCATCTCCTCAACTACTTCATTAATGCTCAAGGCCGGTTTATAAATTCTTCCTTCTATCATTACATCATAAGCATCAACAATACTTATGATTCTGGAAATAAGCGGTATTTCTTCCCCTTTAAGTCCTCTCGGATATCCTGTTCCGTCCCACCTTTCATGATGAAATAAAATATAGTCTGCAATATGTGAAATTTGCGGCGATGATTTTACTATCTGGTATCCAACTTCGGGATGTCTTTTAATTATATCCCATTCTCCGTTATTTAATTTTGTTTTTTTAGTTAAAATAGCATCGCTTATACCAACTTTTCCGATATCATGGAGGCTTGCAAGCAAAGTCAGGTCGTCTAGCAGGTTTACAGGAAGATTTATTTTTTTGCCGATTGCAAAAGCAAGCTGTTTAAGCCTGTCAGCATGTTCTTCAGTTTCACTGTTCTTTTCCCTAAGAGCTCTTTCAAGGGAAAGGATTATTGAGCTGTTTATGCTTCTCATTTCAAATAATTTATGCCTGTACATTCTGCTTTCAGCTTCAACCAGTATTTCATGCAGGTCTTCGCTTTCCTCATTTTTTACATTAATTCCGATGGAGATACTTAATGCAACATTTTTATATAAAATTCTTGAACAGTTTCCAACAATTCTTTCTCCTATTTTCTGTGCAATCTGTTCGGTAGTTTTTGGCAGCACTATAATGAATTCATCTCCACTCCATCGTGATATTATTTCTCCCCGTCTGCATGATTTTTTCAAACTGTCCGCAATTTTCTTTAAAACCTCATCACCTGATTTTGAGCCAAATGCATCATTAATGATTCTCAAACCATTAATATCAATCATTGTAATTGCCAGAGGAAGGTTTCTCTGATTATCTATTCTATCCAGTTCTTCCTGCAGATATACCCTGTTATATAAACCTGTTAGTTTGTCATAAAAACTTAAATATTTTATTTCCTCCTCTTTTTTTATCCTGTCTGTTACATCCCTTACTATATTTTCAAAATGAAAACCGTAACCGTCATCCTTAACCATACGGGTAATTATTTCCACCCAGATAATAGAGCCATCTTTTTTTCTGGCTTTTATTACTGCTATATTACTATCCTGAGAATTTACTTTATTAAAATCATTCCTGTTGACATAAATCATTGTCGGAATATCTACTGCCATTAGTTCTTCTTTGGAATCATAACCAAGTATTTTTACCAGTGCATTATTTACATCAATGAATTTTCCATCCATTGTTCTTATACTTATACCGTCAACTGAATTTTCAAATAAGGATCTGTACTTATCCTCACTTGCAATTAAATTTTTTTCAGATTCATTTATTCTGGCAAGCATATCCCTGATATTCTTTGCAAGACTGCTTATTTCATCATTATGCCTGTCACTAATCTTTAAACTATACAAACCCTTATATTCTATTTCATTTACAGCCTTGCTAAGTTTAACAAGTCTTTCTGAAAATAATTTTTGTATTATTATAAGGGTCAGACTGAAAATCAGTATTATTATGATAACTGCCAGATATGAAAATCTTATAACACTGTTTAATCCCTGAAGATAAATATTTCTGGTAAATTCAGTACTAATAATAAACTTTATATCATTATAAATATCTTTTAAAGGCATATAGGCTGATGCAAATTCTTTACTTTCATATTTTATATAATAATCTTTTCCATCATTGAAATCCTTTAATATGTCCTTTATTAAAATATTATTGCTGCTTGAAGAGTCAACATAAATAATATTTAAATTAAGATTAGCTGCTTCTGATATGTACAATTTTTCGGTTTCATTAAGAAATCTGCCAAAAATCATAGTGCCGCGGGATGGCCCTGCTAAATTGCTTGTTAATATCGGTTCTGCAGAAATAATCAGCGGGCTTCCGGATAAGGCATAAATTCCTTTTATTGACTTGCTTTCATTATTTACAATTTTTACTTCAGGATTGTCTGCGATAAAATCAGAAACATTTTTTTGCAACTCTTTAATCAGGTTTTCGGAACTGTTATAGCTCTTTGAATATACAATATTTCCTGAATTATCGGTTATAACTGCAAAATCAATTCTATCGATTGAAAAAGTACTCTCTACAAAATTTTTGTTTATATAATCTGCATTCCTATCCAGAGTATAATTATATGTATCATCCCAGAATGCATAATCCCTGCAAACGGCATCCAGATTATTTATTTCCTTTTTAATGATTTCATCAACTATATAAAGGTTGCCCGTAATGTGTTTTTCTTCAAGATTGATATAACTGTGAAGAGATACTATAAATAAGTAAATTAAGGTAACGGAAATAAAAACAACCATAAAGGACAGTAAAATTATTATGGTTTTTTTTAATAATGTCATAACTTCCTGAGCTTTATTAATCTAATACACAATTATTAATTTAAAAAAACATTAAACTATTTTTATAACATAAAATTATAATATTATACTAATACTTTTTTATATATAAATAAATATTATATTATAAAAATTTAATTAATAAATTACTTTATTAATCTATTTGTTGAATTATTTGTCAACTAAAAATACCTCCTTCTTATTATCCATATGTCATTATTAAGGTAGTATTACTTTATAAATTTTATTTTTTCCTGTTTTAGCTTTATTTATCTATATTTCCATATTTGCAAATGAAATATACAAATAAGATATTTAGTGAAGCTTTATCTGAATTATTAAAAGAAAAAAAAGTTAAATTAAGAAGCCTTGCTGCAAAAACCAGCCTTAACTACAGTTATTTCAGTAAACTTACAAGAAGAAAGAGCTCTCCGCCAATTGAAACATTGATAAACATTTCAAATGCTCTTGAAATTAAACCGGAATATTTTATCGAATACAGAATCCATAAATTAAATATACTTCTAAAAAATAATCCCGAAATAATAATTGAAGTTTTAAATTTTGCTTATAGTATTGAACAAAAAAGTAAGTTAAAAGTTGCTGAAGAAAAAATCAAATACGATAAATAAGATATTATATCCTATTATCAAACCAGGCAAATCATAAGAATTCAATAACGCACTCCCGTTAAACTCTGTTAAAATATCTCCGTGGATATGAATTACTTAAATTTATTAAAAAAATGCATATTATGCCCTCATAAATGCAGGGTAAACAGGCTTGAACGCCAAAAAGGGTTTTGCCGGGCTTCACATATTATTAAGATCTCCTCTGCCATGCCGCATTATGGAGAAGAGCCTCCAATTTCCGGCATCAGAGGTTCAGGAACTATATTCTTTGGTCATTGTAATATGAAGTGCGTTTACTGTCAGAATTATCAGATAAGCCAGGAATATAAAGAAAATGATTTTATGACACCTGATATTGAAGAACTTGCCGGTATCATGATTAATCTTCAAAAAACAGGATGCCATAATATAAATTTTGTATCCCCTACCATATGGACTGCTCAAATAATTGAAGCTTTAAAAATTGCCCGAAATAAAAAAGGTTTGACTATCCCTGCAGTTTTTAACTGCGGCGGATATGAAAACCCTAAAATAATAAAAATATTAAAAGGTTTTATTGAAATTTATATGCCTGATATCAGATACAGCAATAATGATATTGCTTATAAATATTCAGGAATAAAAAATTATGTGGAAAACAACAGAAAATCTTTAATTGAAATGTACAGTCAGGTTGGCGCACTGGAAACTGACAAAAAAGGCATTGCAGTCAAAGGTTTAATGATCAGGCTATTAATTCTGCCTGAAAATACCGGCGAAGTTAAAAAGTCTCTTGATTTTATTAAAAACGAGTTGTCAACTGATGTTTATATAAGCATTATGGCTCAATATCACCCCTTATATAAAGCTAAAGGATTTCCGGAAATAAACAGAAGAATTAATTATACTGAATACAACGAAATAGTAAAATATGCTCAAAAGCTTGGTTTCAGGAATGGATTTATCCAAGACTTTGAAAACTTAAATATGAAAGAAGATTTATTTATTCCTGATTTCGATAAAAAAGAAGTGTTTAAATATAAAAAATAAACCTTAAAGATAAACCACTAAAAAATTAATTTTACAATATATTAGAATAGTTTAGAAGCATTCCCAATTTCATGATTGCAAACAAATTATTGGATAAGGCTGGGTGTTGAGAAAACCGTATGAAGGCTGAGCGGGCAAGGTTCCTCTCTGAAGAGGAGAGCGAAGCCTGAATCCGAGCAAGCTTTGACTCGCTGGGGCAAAGCTTGCGTGTTTTCGAAACACCCGGCCTGATTCTTATAGCCTTTCTTTTGTTCCTATCAAGAAATTGGAAATGCTAATTAATAGTTTTATCTGTGATTTCTCCATTTTTTTATATCTTTAAGATTCCAGGTACTAATAACATTTTCCTTTTCAATACCTGCTTTTCTTGCTATATCTACCCCGAGTTTCATCATATCAATATTATTTATGCGATGAGAATCAGTATTTATTGCTATCAGAATATCTGACTTTTTTGCTTTGCGTGTATTTTCTTCATTTAAGTCAAGTCTTAAAAAATATGAATTAATTTCAACAGCTTTGTTATATCTTAAGGCTGCATCAATAAGGCGATCGACATCAAGAAAATATGGAGCTCTGCTGCCAAATACGGCTCCTGTTGGATGAGCTATAATGTCAATATATTTATTTTGCATTGCTCTTTCAAATCTGGCATTATTAAAAGAAGAATCAAATTTAAACCCCCTATGCATGGATCCGAGAGCAATATCAAACTTGCTTATTATGGAATCGTCATAATCCAGATTCCCATCTTTATCAATCTCTATTTCCGAACCCATTAAAAAAGAAAATTTATTATGTTTTTTATTTAATTCATTTAAATATTGTTCTTTTTCGCAAAGCCTTTTTTTATCAAGACCATTTCCATACTTATTACTTTCTGAATGATCGGAAAATGATATATATTCATAGTCGTATTTTTTCATCTTTTTTAAAACTGCCTGCATATCCATTATTCCATCACTGTATTTTGAATGAATATGAAGATCTCCTCTTATATCACTTATTTTTATAAGATTTGGAAGATAATTTTCCTTTGCAAGTTCGACCTCGTTAAATCCCTCGCGAAGTTCAGGAACTATATAGTCAATACCTAAAAATTCATAAATCTGTTTTTCTTCAGGGCATATAAAATCATCATCTTCATAAAGTGCATCATTATTTTTATAACATTTAAACCTTTTAAAATTTATTTGTGAAAAATCAAAAATCTGATCATTTATGCATCCTTTTTCTTCTGCAAGACTCCGTAATTTTAAAATGTGATTTTTACTGCCGGTAGTAATCAGTAAGTCATTGGGCCACATTTTTTTTGAAGTTATTATTATTTCGGTATCAATATCAAAAATTGTTGAAAACTTAACGCTTATGTTTTCCTTCCTGAAATTATCTGACACAAGATTTTTAATAAAAAATAATTCTCTGATTTTACTGATTAACTCTTTTGACCTTTCAATATCAACTCTTTCGATATTAAATTCAGGCAAAACCAGGATATCAATATCGCCAACTTCTGCTTTTCTTCTTCGTAAAGAACCAACAATCTTAAGGCTTAAAATTTCATTTATATGCGACAGTCCTTCCACAATTTTTTCAGCATATTTTAAAACAAGCCATCTTGGACATCTTCCTTTTAAACTTTCCAGATATCTGGCGGAATGAGCCACTCTTTCAAGAAAAATGCTTTCAATATCATTAGTTTGAGCCAGTTTTTTTATATCATAATTTAAGGAAAATAAGTCTTTTAAGTCTTCAAGAGTCCTTATATTAAATTTTTCATAAATTTCAAAAACCTTTTTTGTTCCAATACCGCTTAATCTTACAATTTTTATTAGATCTTCAGGATATTTTTCTCTTAACTGATCAAATAATTTTATTGAACCCCTTTCAAAATATTCACTTATAATCTTATATGCAAATTCATCTATTCCCGGAAGTTTTTTAAGTAAACCCTCATTATATGCATCCCTTATATCATAATCATAATCTCTCACAGTTCTTGCTGCCTTGCTTAAATTTATAACATTTTCCACCTCGTTATGCTTGAATTTTGAAATTTCAGCAATGGTTGTAAGAATTGAAGACAGTTTTAAATTTATCATATATTATTTTACCGGAACACCTAATTAAGTTTTTTTTCAAATCTTAAATTATTAACTAAATAAACCTGGAATTTATAAAATATATTTGTAATGTGAATAAATTAAGAAGTCATATTACATTAATTTTGGTATTTATTCCATAATTTAATTTTATTTTAAGCATATTTTTAAGTAAAATCAGTAAATAACAGTTAATAAAACTTTATGTCATGGATAAGAATTTCATAATAAGAACACTTGATGAAATTGCAACCATGCTTGAATTAAAGGACGAAAATCCCTTTAAAGTCAGAGCATATAAGAATGCGGCACGGGCTCTTGAAACAAGCGATTTAGCCATTGACAGAAATATATCAGCTAAAGAACTTTTAAAAATCCGTGGTATAGGCAGAAGTCTTGCAGATCACATAATAACTTTGGCTTGTAATAATAAACTGGATTTTTATGAAGAGCTAAAGGAATCCATAACACCTTCCCTACTTGAAATGCTGAAAATTCCTACTCTTGGCCCTAAAAAAATAAAATTTCTTTATGATAACTTAAATATCGGAAGTATCTCAGATCTGGAAAAGGCTGTTTCTGAAGATAAGCTCATCAACCTTCCTAATTTTGGTTTAAAAACACAGGAAAACATAATCCGCGGAATAGAATCTTTTAAAAAATTCAAAAAATTTTATCTTTATTCTGATGTTATTTTTGAAGCTCAATCAATAATTAACAAAATAAGGCTTCACAAAAAAATTATAAGAGCAGATATTGCGGGAAGCTTGAGAAGAAAAAAAGAAATTGTTAGAGATATTGATATAGTTGCCGGTATCAAGGATGATTCAGACTCACAGGAGATAATGGATTATTTTACAAGCCTTGAAGAAGTTGATGAAATTATAGCAAAAGGAGATACAAAATCATCAATCAGGCTTGGATCCGGAATAAATGCGGACTTGAGAGTTGTAAAAGACAGCCAGTATCCTTATCTTCTTCATCATTTCACTGGAAGCAAAGAGCATAATATAGTCCTTAGAGGTATAGCACAGGAAAGCGGATTTAAGATTAACGAATATGGAATTTTTAAAGGGGAGGAGCTGGTAAGATGCAGTGATGAACATGAATTTTACAAAGTGTTTAGCATGGATTTTATTGAACCTGAACTTCGCGAAAATATTGGTGAATTTGAAGCTGCATCAGATGGAAAGCTCCCGGATTTGATAGATGAAAAAGATTTAAAAGGTATTTTTCATATTCACACAATCTTCAGTGACGGCAATATTACATTAAAAGCTCTTAGTGAAAAACTTTCTTCAGAAGGCTTTGAATATGCAGGAATAAGCGATCACAGTAAATCTGCTTATTATGCAGGCGGAGTAAAACCTGAAAATATTGACAATTATCTTAACCAGATAATTGATTTTTGCAGTTTGGAAGGAAAAATAAAAATATTTAAAGGAATTGAATCAGATATAATGGCTGATGGAAATCTTGATTACTGCGATGCAATTCTTGAAAAATTTGATTTTGTCATTGCAGCAGTTCATTCAGGTTTTAATTTAAGTGGAGAGGAAATGACAAACAGAATAATTAAAGCCCTCGAAAACAAATATACTACAATTCTTGCACATCCTACAGGAAGACTGCTGCTGACAAGAGAGCCTTATAAAGTAGACATGATAAAGATAATAAATGCTGCAGCCATAAATAATGTTGCAATTGAAATAAATTCAAATCCGTACAGACTGGATCTGGACTGGAGACTATGCAAATATGCAAAGGAAAAAAATGTGAAAATCTTTATCTGCCCCGATGCTCATAAACTGGAAGATATTGATAATTATGAATACGGGATTAATATTGCCCGAAAAGGCTGGCTCGAAAAAAAAGATATAATCAATACCTTTGACAAAAAGAATGTGGAAATTTATCTGAAAAATTTAAAAAACCTTAAAAAAACAAGATGATGAAATTATTTAATAAAATAACGTTAGGGAAATAAAATATGGCAAAGAGTTATGGTAAAACATATTCAGAACCTTATGATAAGGCAGTCAGGAACATAAATAAAATTATTGATTTATTAAGGAAAACATATCCTGAAGCAATAATAACATCCCTGCATTATAAAAATCCTTTTGAGCTTCTTATAGCAACAATTCTTGCTGCTCAAAGCACAGATAAGATGGTAAACAAGATAATCCCGTATTTATTCAAGAAATATAAAGGTCCGAAAGATTTTGCAAATGCTGATCTTAATGAACTTCAGAAAGATATAAAATCTACCGGTTTTTTTAGAAATAAATCAGTTTCAATCATCCAGTGTTCAAAGGATCTCATTAAAAAATATGAAGGTAAAGTTCCGGATAATATTGAAGATTTAACCGGTCTGCATGGCGTTGGAAGGAAGACTGCAAATGTTGTCCTTGCAAATGCCTTTGGAAAACAGGCAATAATTGTTGATACTCATATGCTAAGGGTATCAAATTTAATTGGACTTACCATTAATAAGGATCCTGAAAAAGTTGAAAAAGATTTGCAGAAAATTATCCCTTATGACAACTGGACTGATTTCTCACATAAAATAGTTGCACACGGCCGAAACATCTGCATCGCCGGAAGGCCAAAATGCGAAATTTGCCCGGTATCGGAATTTTGCAGATATTATAATTATCAAATAAAACAGGATTAAATCAAAATTAAAATTTTTATTTATTCTCTGAATATAATTCATCTACTATACGGGAAAAAAATCCTCTTCTTTCCTTATAAATTATGGGTTGACCGCAAAAAGTATGATAATTAATATTTCTAAGATAAACAAACAATTCGGTCACTGCAATTAGTAAAGAAATAAATGCTGCAATGAAAAATCCCATCCCGAACATGTTTTCCTGGTATTGTATAGTTATGATAGTAAAGACTGAATTACTGATAAGAAATGTAAGTGTAATAAAAAATGCACCCTTCCTGTCTTCAAAATAAAGAAGCATGAGAACTATTACAAACATTATTATATTAAAATATGCTCCAAGTACAAGCAGATTAAATATGTCAACAGAAAGCTGAGTGAGACCTATTTCAGGCAATATATAGGTTCCTGCAGCAATAAATATTAAAGTAAAAAAAAGCTGAATTTCCATAATATTTCTTATTTCAGCCCAAAGTGTCCTTGTCATATCTTTTCGGGCATTTTCTATATCTGAAAAAACACCTTTGCCTGTAATCAAGGAATAATATGTTTTGTACTTTTCATAAAAATTAGTTTCGATTGAAACCACAAAAACAATCATGGAAGGCATAATAGAAAGAAAAGCATAAAATGTCGGTACATCATATATGGGGGCAAAGATATATGTTCTGCTGATGTTTACGGCTATTCCACTTGTCCAGAAGATAAAATTATGGCTATAAAGTCCAAGTGTATAAAATAATGCTATAAAAAAAAGTGAAGGATATCTGTCAAAATATTTTATAAATTCATAATATTTTTTTTCAGATTTTCCAAAAAAAATCTTCAGATATATCATAAGAACTGTAATTATTATAAAAAATCCTGCAACCATTGATAAAATAAGACAAAAAACAATTTGCAGGCCTGTAAATTTTAAAAAAATAACTGCAAGTATTATTGATAATGCAACTCCCGCTGCAAAACTTTTAACGATTTTTATATAATCTTTAAATGTGGTAAGATATTCCATCATTATAAATACAATAATAAGTTCTATAAATAAAAGATAGCTTACAATTTTTATCTCTGGAGAAAGCGGTGATCTCCAGTAAAATATTATGCCGGTTATACCCCCCAGTAATACAACAATGCTTAATACACCGTAAAGTGACGGCATTATATATTCAAATTTTTCTTCATAAACCATGTCTGAAATAAACCTGGTAATTATCATCTTAAATCCGCTTACAATTATCTGGGAAAAAATAAAGGTGTATACAACTGTGGCAATAAAAAGTTCCTTATCTTTGAAAGGTGCATCAATATAACTTAAAAGTATTTGCATGGTCACTACTGCCAGTGTACATAAAATAAAAGGACCAAGGGAAACAACTGCCGAATAAGCGTAAGCTTTAATATTGCCGAAGAATCCTTTTTCCTTAAATAATTTTTTTAATTCAAAACCTATCCCTGCCACTTGCCACCAGCCTTCAAGAAATTTTTTTTTAATTTTCAAAGTCCCTTACTGGGATATAAATTCCTTACGGGGATGTCCCCATATTTCAAATACTAGCGGCTTAGGTGTCGAGAAGACCTTATGAAGGCTGAGCGGGCATGGTTCCTCTCTTTAGAGAGGAGAGCGAAGCCTGCAATCAGAGCAAGCTTTGACTCGCTGGGGCAAAGCTTGCGTGTCTTCGAAATACCTAATCCGCCGATCTTTGCAGCCTTAATTTTGTTCCTATTACGAAATTGGAAATGCTTCCTTTTCAAATTCCTGGTAAATTTTTCTGTAACTGTTAACACAATTTTTATAACTGTAAAGATTTGAAACTCTGTTAAACCCGTTTTCGCCCATTTTTATTCTTAAACTGCTCTTAAGACACAGTTTAATAATAGCTTTAGCAATATTCTCAATATCCATTACCGGTACAACTATTCCTGCTTTCCCATAATTATCATTATTACCGCACAATAATTCGCTGCAGCCACCTACATCTGTTGTTACAAATGGTTTTTTTGCCGCCATACCTTCGAGGATTACAAAAGGCTGACCTTCGCTTATACTTGTTAAAACCAGTATATCGATATTTCCAATTATACTTCTTACATCAGTTTTTCCTGTAAAGGTCAAATCAGGTAATTTCAAACGGCTTACAAGCTGTTTGCATTCTGTAAAGTAATCCTCATCCTCATCTGTGGGTCCGATTATAAAAAATCTTGTATTCTTTACAGCTTTTTTTACATAATTAAAGCTTTGTATCATTGTTTTTATATCTTTAATCGGTACAACTCTTGTAATTGTTGCAATATTAATATAATCATGTTCCCCTTTAGTGGAATTAATTTCTGCAAAAGTTTTTACATCTATGCCGTTTGGAACAATCTCAATTTTTTCTTTACTGCATTCAAGTTCAATTTCAATTTTTTTATTCTTTTCAAATAATGTAAAAACTTTATCTGCATATTCATATACTCCGCTGCAAATATTATAAAAAAATTTAATCCACATATCCTTAAAAGATCCTTTTGCCCAGGAAGATTTTATAATTTCCTCTTCCCTTTCTCTTGAATATATTCCGTGTTCTGTAAGTAAAAAAGGTTTTTTATAGACAAACTTTGCCATTGAAGCAAAAATCCCTGCGTAGCCATTTGAAGCACTGTGATATATATCTGCCTTCGGCAGTTTATTCTTCAAGAGGAAAAATAAAGGGATCAGCATGGACCTTACGGTCCAGAAAAAATCAGTAAAAGGAATTGATTTGAATTTTTCCAGATAAGCTTCTTTTAAAACATCAAAAAAACTTATACTCATAAAAAAATCCATTTCATTTCTTATTTTTTTATCTGCCATTAAATTAAAAATTGGCTGCCAGTGGACCTTATCCCCTGTTATTAAATGTTTCAAACTATTTTTTGACTGCCTGTCAAGCCTGTATTTTTTACCATAGCGGCCATTTTCCTTAATCATTTCATCAAGGAATATCTCATGAATTTCAATAACATTTGAAGGCAGAGCATATTTATAATCACCTCTATATTTTTCCTCTGAACCAATGGAAAAAATTATGAAGTTATGCTCGGATAAATTTTCAATAAGTAACTGTGCCCATGTTGAAACACCACCTGTGACATGAGGGTAACTTCCTTCAAGAAGCAGGCAAATATTCATTACTGATTCACCGCCAATTTTAATTCACATACAGGATCTTTTAGAGTCAGGAGATATGCATTATTTGAGATTTTTAAATAATCACAATTTTTTGACTCAAGAATAACACTGTCAGTTCTCATTAAGCAGTAAATATTGTTTCTGAAATTATTTGTATAAATTTTTATATTGTTATTTGAATATTCCACAGAAGGTTTGCTTTCAAGATATTTTATTAATTCCTGACTTGCAGATGAAATCGTAAATCCTCTTAGCCAGTTATATCTTTTATTTACTTCACCAATTATTGATTCGAATTCCTTCGATAACTGTGTCCAGCTTTTTCCGCCGGTTCTGCTTGAATCCAGTATATCATCAGGATGAACAAAATGAGCAAATATTCCGTAAAGATTGACCCCGTTATATATTGACCACATTTTTGCATCACTGCGTTCATAACCGGCTGATATTCTTGGAAATTCAATTATCCCGTCCTTTGCAATTTCAAATTCCTGAACATAGGCATCTCCTCCAGGATTGCGGTTATAAACAGATGCAATTATTTTAAGGTCAGGATTTGCTTCTATTGCTGCCTGTCTTCCCTCAGAACTAAGAATGTTTGATGGAGGAACATAAGCTCTTAAAGTATATTTGCCAAAAACACCGTGAATAAATCTTATAAGCTCTCTAATTGATTCCGACATGTTTTCCTTATTTTTCCATGGAATATAACCAAGATTTTGTTTTATATAACCTTCCGGTGCAAGCGATTGATGGTTATAACCATGAAGTCCAATTTCTCCGCCTGATTCAAGAAGTTCCTTGCCATATATTAAAAGATTCTGCATTTTTTCCGAATCTGCCTTTTTAAATGGGGGTGTTGTGTTATTGTTGTAAGATTCAATTACAAAACATGAATATCTGATATCATATTTTTTTGAAATTTTTATCATTTCTGACCACCATACTTCTCTGTAAAATTGAGTTATGTCGCGGTTAAATTCTTCATAAATTTTTTCATCTCTTCCTTTTGGAATCGGAGCAGGAAAATCATCTATATCCACCATTTTTATATTGACAATTGGATAAATCAAATCCTTTCTGGCAAGGCTGATTATACCTGCCAGCAGTCCTCTGTTATTTTTTTCATTTAGCATTGTTCCATTAAATATTATAAAAAATCCATTGCCGTAATTTTCTTTCCAGAGAAGCGGTATTTTGTCATAAGAAGTTATATATAGCTCTGCTACTGGATTTAATTTCAGATTAATTGATGAATTTAATATTGTTTTCGTACTGGTTTCAAAACCTCCTAAACCAAGTAAAACATCTGAAAGCATCCTTATCCCATTTATATTTATCATATTTCTTGAATATTCTTTTATCCCAAGCAAAATTTTTATACTTTCAAAACTTTTATCTGTTAGCGGTCTTACAAGAAAAACAAGTTTTCCTCCCTGGTTTACATATTTTATGTAATCCTGAAGATTTTTCAGAAAATCAAGCCTTTCAAATGCAAAAAAAACACAATCAAAATCTGAAATATCTGATACTTCCTGATAGACATCTGCTGCCTGATAATCTTTTTTCATATATTCAAGAACTTTTTTTAATTGTTCTGCAGTTTTTATACTGTTTGCATCTTTTTCATCGTAAATAATCAGATATTTTTCAAATCTTGTATTTGCCGGTATAGACGGGGATTTTGCTGAAGGAAGCTCTTCCTGTAAATTCACATTTTTTATTAATTTAACCACACCAAAGGAACGAAGCAACTGGAATCCTGCTGCAAGAATAAATACCGATATTATTATTACTGCTAACTTTTTAATATACATTAACTTTAAGGTCTTCCCAGAATTTTATGATATTTTCAGAATGTCCGCCGTATTCAATCTTTTTATTTTTTAAAGTGCTTAGTATTTTTTCGAACAATTCATAATTGCCGGTAATAAAATAAAATTTTAGCAAGGCAATAAGCGGCTTTTCACTGTTTGGAAAATAATTGTAAAATTGCTCACACAACTTGAAAGCACTTTTATAATCACCGATCTCAATATCAGCATAAATCTTATCGGTAAAATAATTCTCATTTGTATGATCTTTTAATAATAGTCTTCCAAGTGCGGCAGAATATTTTTCAAGATAATCTTCATAATCAAACCTGTCGGCAAGACTGCTTTTCAGATATTTTTTTAAAACATCAACATATTTCTTAATAGCTTCAAAATTATCCTTATTTTCGATGTATTCTTCACTTGCACTTTGTATTAAAACCTCAAATTGCTTTTTAATCTCCGTAAGAGCTGCGGCAGCATAATGAGATGTTTCGGTGTCCTTACTTTTTATTGCTTTTTTAAGACCATTTATATGACTTCCAAAACCTTTTTTTAAAATATAAATAAGATACTCTCTTTTACTTTTATTATCATCAAAGCTAAGCGAATCCTCAATTGGTATTATGTTTATCTCTTTTTCAAAATCTATACTTTCTTCATGATAAATATGTGTATTATCCCTTATATGCTTTAAGTAGCTGTCAAGAACAGTATCTGATTTTTTTACAGTTTTGTTTAAAATTGCAGAAATAATAAAAAAAAGAAGTCCAAAGACGGGAAGAAAAAAAACTATAACCAGCCTGTAAAAACTATCCTGCAGACCATTGAATTTCAGGTTTATTATGAAATATATTAAACAAAACAAGAAATGAATTATTAATAAAAACAATATAGTATTATTCATCTTCCATTTCCTCGAGAATCAGAGAAGATTCAATTCCCTTATTTCGGAGTCTGTCTATTAAAATGCCTGAATAATTATTTTGGGTATTGGAAAGAAGGATATAAATATTTTCATCATTGCTTAAACCTATATAATCATTATCCCTTATAGCTGTAACAATTCTGTCTGAAATTTCCTTATATGGTTTATCTGGGTTTTTAACTTTTAATAATGTATAACTCATACCAAGTTCAGCTTTATTATTTTTAATTTCAGATAATATCTTATCGAAAGTATAAGGTGTAAGTATTCTTGTATTTGCTACATATCTTTTATCTTTAAGGCTTGCTTCAAAGAAATATGCTCTTTTAATTGCATTTGTAATAAGTTCAGTTACAGTCTGAAATAAATTCTTATAATACACTGTGAGGTTTTCAAATTCCGTACTGTGAATCGAGATTACTGCAATAACATTTTTATCATCAAGAACAGGTGCTATCATTATTGGAATACCGGGTTCAAATTTTCGATTTATGAAAAGACTTTTTGTGTTTATTACCTCACGCACTGCATTAAATTCCGATACTATTATTGAGTTTGGAACTTTTTCCTTAAGCAATAAGGATCTTGCTTTCAGTCTCATAAATTTACTGGTTCCGTCATTATTTAATGTATAAATTGAAACCTGATTAGTTTTCATTATGCGCTCAATTGCAGAAATTGCTCCTGAAAAAACCTTTTCAATTTCAAGACTGTCAACTTCCTGAATAATTTTATATATTGCGCTGAAGCTGTCCTCTGCATCTATGATCTGACTTTCAAGCTCATTTTTAACAATCCGTGTTTCATTATATATATCAGCTAAAAACATGTATTTATTTTTCAAGCTTTGAAATGACAGTTCTTTTGATTCAAGCTCTCTGTTTTTTCTTTCTATTGAATACCCCGTTACTATGCCGGCAAGAACATAAACTGCCAACCTTAATAAATTGCCCGGAGTATAAAAAAATGTGATTAAATCAGTGCCTGAAAACAAGTTCATACCAATATATAATGCTGAAGAAAGAATCATGGATATATAAGCTTGTGTCTGTCCCCACAGTATTCCCATTATAACTATATAAACAATACTGTAGTCAATCATTAAAGCAGGAAGTTTAATATTAAAAAATAAATTGCCCCATTGCAGAAAAGCAAAAATTAAAAATAATATAATATTTTCAGAATATGCAATTACATTTCTTTTTCTTCTGGTCATGGATCTAAGTGCTTTAAAAACTTTTTTTATTTTTACATATTAAATCCTGTTTATATCTTCATCTGCTGAAATTCTTTTGCCGGCAAATGACAGGGAAATTAAAAGCAATACTGCTAAAAAAATTAAAGAGTATTTCAAAAATCTTTTCATATCTCCCCACCTAAAGTAGACTTAGCAAAAGTAGTATGCTTTACACCCTTTGTTGCTTTTAATATTGCTTCAAGTTCAGTTAATTTCTGCATTATTCCTTTTACAACTATTATTTCCATGCAGTTATGATGATCAAGATGAATATGCTGACTGGAAATAATTATATCCTGATAATTATGCTGTATTTCAATAAGTTTATCAGGAAGCTCTCTTTTGTGATGGTCATATACTATGATTATTGCTCCGGCAAGCAGTTTTTCTGAATCTTCCCAGGAATTTAAAACAAAATTTTCTCTGATTAAATCCCTGATTGCTTCAGATCTGTTTTTATACTTTCTGCTTTTAATAAAACTGTCAAATTTTTTTAATAAACTTTCCTCAATTGATACACCAAATCTTTTTACTTTTTCCATATTGCTTATTCAGGTTTGAAGTACAACAAATAAACTTATATGCTGCGCCTTATTAAAACTTTCCCTGGCATCGTTTCCAATATAATGGATTTTCTTAAACCCGCTGTTTAAAGCCATTTTTTCAAATATTCTTATCTTTAATGTGCACATCATTGTAGTATTTACATTGAAAGTTTCAATGTTATTCAAATTATTTAATATCATGGCTATAAAATCAACTCTTGTTTTTAATTTCCCGTATTCAAAATGCCGGCTGAAGATATAAGTTTTATTATTCTTATGCAGTATCCTTGGTTGATAATATCTGTTTTTTTCAATCATGTCCTGCTCAAAATTTATAAACTGAAAAACTGCAATGCCGCCTTTTTTTAATTTTTTTGCTGTAGTTTTAAGAGCATTCTTTACCTTTTTTCTGGTTTCAAGAACAGGTAAGGTATTCCCAAGACAAGTAATAACATCGAAATCCTTTTCTTTAAGATGTACAAGCTCTTTATATCCTCCATTAATCAATATGACATTTTGTGATTTTATTACTTTTTCCCTTGCATAATCTATCATTTCCTTTGACGGATCCATAGCATAAACCTCATCAACGGCAGAAGCAAAAAGCTGTGCATGTCTTCCGGGTCCGCAACCTATATCCAGGATTTTTTTTGCATCCTTTGATTTAAAAATGCCATAAAAAAAATCCTTTTCGGTCTTAAATCTGTTTTCCCAGTTTATCTGTTCGTCATAAAGATCAGGACTGAATTTAAAATTAGGTTCTTCTTTCATGAATATTTTTAATCAGACATTCCTTGCCAGGCTGTATGGCCCAAGATGTATATCCTTAATTTTATCAAGAAAATCCTTATTAATTTTTGTCCATTGTTTTTGAATTTTGTTTGAATAAATAACCAGAAGTCCGTCAACAATCTGCCTGTGGAAAATAAAGCTTAATGCCCTATAGTAAGAATAAATACTTGAGAGGACATCTATTGAAACTTTTGCCTGCAGGTCCCATGGAGCAATAAGATTTGGCTGAAATACCACATGGTGCCCGTCATATAAATACCAGTTCTTAGCACCATCAAATATCATCCTGCCCTGCTGTTTATATTCTTCATATATTTCTGTTCCCGGAAATGGTATCAGCATCATAATCTGGACAGTATCTATTCTGTTTTCAATAATGAAGCTCATCGTTTTCTTAATTGAATCAATGTCATCATTTTCGCCGCCCAATACAAACATTCCATGAACACCGATGCCATGTTTGTGCAATATTTTTATGGATTCCTTAATGCCTTCAACATTTTGCTTCTTATTATATTCTTCAAGAGTCTTGGGATTTATTGATTCTATCCCTGCCATTATCCTTTTGCATCCTGTTTTTGCCATCAGTTCAACAAGCTCCTCATCTTCAGAAATATCAAGTCTTTCCTGTGAAAACCATGTAGGCATCTTTATATTTTGATCTAAAATTCTGGTTAGCAAACTTTTAATTCTTTTCCTGTTTGCAGAAAAATTATCATCGTAAAAAAATATTCTTTTTGCTTTGGTACCTTCAAAAATTTTTAATACATGGCTTATTTCAGCAATTATGCTGTCTACACTTCTGAATCTGTATTTTCTTCCAAAAATCTTAATGACCGAACAAAACTTGCAACTGTAAGGACACCCTCTTGAAGTCTGAATGGGCATATAATTAATTTGTTCATGATTTTCCAGTAAAGACCAGTCAGGAAAAGGTATCTCATCTAAGTTCTGTATTAACTCTCTATCTTCATTGTGTACAATATTTCCATTTTTAAAAAATGAAAGACCCTTTACATCCTCAAGACTGGCTTTACCTTCGAGGGCATCTATAAGCTCAAGGATTGTTTTTTCGCCTTCCCCTCTTACAGCATAATCAGACCCGTTTTCAAGGACTTCCTCAGGCATAAAAGTAGGATGAGGTCCCCCCATTACTATAGGAACTTTGGGGGTTACTTTTCTTATCTCACTTATTAATTTATATGATCTTGTTGATGTGGATGTGATGCTGGAAATTCCGACAAGATCGGCATCTTTAATTTCATCATAATTTATAGCTGCAAAATCCTCACAATATGCTTTAACTTTAAAACCATTTTTATCAAGGATGGTTGCTATTAATGCTATACCGAGTCTTGGAAGTTTTGCTGCACTGAAAACATGCAGTCCTGGGGATTTTGTTTCAATCAATACAATTTTTTTTATTTTTGCCAATTTAAGTCTCCTTGTTATATAAAGCTTATTAATATATTTAAAACTTCGAATTATAGCTATTCTAAAACTTTATTTCTTATTTTATACAGACTTTTATGAAATAAAATTGTTTCAAATTACGAACTTATTATGGAACTGTTCTGGTTATATAAATGCTTAAATCAGTTTTATTTGAAATCTTTTCAGCAGCTTCAAGAACTTCCGACTCGTCATCAGATAAATAAAAAACAGCAGGACCGCTTCCAGCCAGATGAACCGGAGAAACTCCCAATACATTAAGTTCCTTAATCCATTTCCCGTAATCATCAAAAAGTTTTTGATAAATAAATTCAAAAACATTAAAAAAATTTTCCTTTAATATTTTTTTCTGGTTTTTATAAATATCTTCTGCAACCATTTTTGTATATTCTCCGCTGGTAAAATTTTCTGAATCAACATGTGAGTAAAGTGTTTTTGTTTTATCCTTAATACTGAACGGGAGAAGTATTATTAAAACCCACTTGCCGTTTACAGGATATATTTTCTTAATTTGCTCTCCTCTTCCGCTTACGATACATGTCCCCCCATAAATAAAAAAAGATACATCACTTCCAACCTTTGCTCCTATTTCTGCCAAATTTTCGGGAGACAGTTTTAAATTCCACAGTCTGTTTAAACCTCTTAAAGTTGCAGCAGCATCACTGGAACCTCCACCAAGACCTGCAGATGAGGGAATATTTTTTTTAAGTTCAATTATAGCACCGCTTTTATAACCTGTTTCCTTTTTTAGAATATCTGCAGTTCTGTAAACCAGATTCTTCACAAGATACTTATTTCTGTCAAATCCTGGAAGTTTATCACCTGCAGGTAAATTATGATACTCGGGTATTATCTGAAGCCATGGATTTTCATGAAAAGTAAGACAGTCACATAAATCTATAGTCTGCATTATGGAGATAATATCATGGTAACCATCAATTCTTTTTCCTGTTATTTCAAGAGTCAGATTTATCTTTGCGGGAGCAATTTCACTTTTTAACATAATATTTGTAAAAAAAGGATAATTTTTGTATCAACTTCATCTAAGGAAATTTCAGACAGTGCATTATGGATAAAGTAATAATCATCAAAAACGGATCTGAAAGATTCACGAATGATATCGTTATTTAAGCTTAAATTTAAATGCTGCAGTTTTTTTGCAATATTAAGTTTATGTAAATCAGATTCTGACATAAGTAAATTAACATTTCTTAATCAAATCATTTATTATCATAATTATAATCTCAAAAAATTATAAAAAAAATTAAAAATCTCTTATCAGCAAAAATCTTGAAATTTCCATATAGGAATCGACATAGTCTTTTGAAATTGGCAGATTTTTTATTTCATTAATTGCAAGATTATAATAATAGCTGCATTTTTCTTCACAAAAATCTTTTGCTCCCACAAAATCCAGGTAACTTAAAATCTTTTTGACATAATTTTCGTTAATTTTTTTACATTTGTAAATTTTTTGCAAATCTTTTTTTACTTTTGGCGGTGATTGCTTTAATGCAAATATGATAGGATAAGATTTCTTCTTTTTCCTTATATCGCTTGCCTGAGGTTTTCCTGTTTTGTCTTCACTGCCCCAGATACCAAGAATATCATCCCTGATTTGAAATGCTATACCAAGATAATTTCCGAATATTTTAAATGGTTTGATATCTTTATGATCAAGATTTAAAACTGCTCCTATAAGAATTGCTCCTTCAATAAGGGAAGCTGTTTTTTTTTCAATCATTGTTATGTAATCGTCCGGATTTACATCAGACTTGTCTTCAAAACTTATATCAAGGTATTGGCCTTCCAGCATTTTAAGGCAGCTTTCATTTAAAATTCTTAAAACTTCGATCTGTTTGCGGTATGAAACCATATTGTTTTGCAGCTTCAGGACAGCCAGGTTTGCAAGAACCTTCATTGCCGTTCCTGCATTTATGGCTTGTGCTTTACCCCACAAATACCATAATGTTGGACGGTGCCTTCTTTGTGTATCATTATCCTGTATGTCATCATGAATTAATGAAAAGTTATGGATTAGTTCTATTGAAGCAGCAGCCGGCAATACTTCCCTGTAATTACTTCCATCAGTTGAAATGAAGGCAAGCATGCACAAAGTTGCCCTAAAAAATTTACCTTTGTTAAAGTTCCCCGAATTTCCCCTTTCATCTATCCAACCCATATGATATTTCAGCATGTCATATAATGGAAGATTGCCCGCATTAATAATAGACTTCATTTCATCATCTATTTCCGTGCGGAACTTATTAAATATTTCAGGAAGCTTGTTCACATCCTATCTCCTAAAAGAGATTTTAAATAATAAAAAAATATTAAGTTCAATCTTTCAAGTATTCCAATAATAAATCGCGGCTGCAGCTTAGCCTATCTGCAAATCCTGAATTTTTCTTAAATTAACTAAAACAGAGTTAACGTTAATTTCAACATCATCATATTTTACAGGTTCATCTCTTGATATTTTTCTTTTTACAACACAGCCTTCACTGATGCCAATCGGCAGGAATTTTTCCTTTTTCATAATCTCATGCAGCTCTATTAATCCGTAACAGGTATAACCGCCGATTCCATCAAGTATATCGCCTGGATTTAAATCTTTTTTGGCAACTGTCATTACTTCAGAAATAAATCCGGAACCTGGATCAATGGTTGGTTCATTATATAAAAATGCTTTTGCTATTGATATTGGTGTTTCAATACTTGCAAGATGAAAAGGTCTGTATAAAAGAAAATAAGGTCCGCTTCCATTTTTTAAATATTCAAGGTCTTTTCTGACAATTTCCGAATCTGTAGTATAAATAAGAAAAACTCCTGGTGCCAGATCACCTATAACAAATTCCACTACCCCCGTTTTTGTTAAAATGCCACCATCCTTTTTTGGAACAAGGATCTTTAACAGGTCTTTCCTGTCAGCCTTCGGACCATGCATTCCCCTTACATCGGGAATCAAACCTGTTGCATTTGAAAGGCATGCCATCTCTATCATTGATTTTGTTCCATCAACAAATGATGTCATCATATAAGGATTGGAATCTTTGCTTTTAGCGAACTCTTTAAGTATTTGCGGATTTGAATACCTGTCAAGCACATTATTTTTCCCTTTTCCTGCCGCTATTACTTTTAAATTTAAAATGGATGCGAAATCAAACAGTTCCTTTATGGCTGCAGGTTCATCTCCGGCAGATACTGTATAAACAACACCTGTGCTTAAAGCCAGTTTCCGCAGTATTGGACCTATCGTAACATCTCCTTCAACATTTAAGGTAACAACATGTTTTTTATTGACTATTGAATTAAAAGATATATATGCGCCTGTTTCGGGTTTTCCGGTTGCATCAATAATAACATCTATTTCCTTTATTGCAGGAATTAATGAAGCATCATTTGTAATAATTAATTTATTTTTTAAAGCAGCTTTGTTTACCAGTTCAACTTTATTGCTTTCATTTTTTATTTTCTTAAGGTTTAAAATATTTTCCTTTAAATTAAGTTTTTCTGAAAAACCCTCCGAATCAATGATTATAATATTTTTTTCCTTATACCTTGCTTCTTTGGCAAAATTTAAGGTGGAATTAATATCTTTAGTGGCAACAGCCAGAACTTCCATTCCGCTAACCTGGTTTAAATTAGCCAGCAGTCCACGCCCCATTCTGCCAATTCCAATAATACCTATTTTTATTTTTGTTCCCTGTTTCTGTAAACTATTCAGCTTGTTTAATAAATCCAATATTAATCCTCCCGAATTATAAAATTACATAAAAAATAAATTATTTGTGATCCTTATAACTTTAAAATACTGGCAATTGCCAAATCAGGAAAAAATACCGTTACTAAATCATAATTAATTATTAATGTGGATAATAAAAATAACAAGGTTTTTTTATGTATCAGCTTTTATAGCTTCCTTAAAAAGCAGGTAATTATTTTATATTTATATATTTTAAGCTGATTCAAGATTATATAATATTATAATAATATTATAAAAGAGTTTTTATTTTTCTTATAATAGCATTTGCCATTTCATCAGTTCCTACTGCTGAAGGGTCATCTCTGGTAGGTTTTAAATCGTACGTAACATATTTGCCTTCTTTAATTACTGCAGCAATAGCACTTTCAAGAATATTGGCTGCCCTTTCTTCATTCAGGTGTTTAAGCATCAAAACTGCCGAGAGCATCATTGCAGTAGGATTAACTTTATTTAATCCTTTATATTTTGGAGCACTTCCATGTGTTGCTTCAAATAAAGCAATCTCATCACCAATATTTGCGCCTGGCGCAACACCAAGTCCGCCTATAAGTCCTGCTGCAAGATCAGAGATTATATCTCCATAAAGATTAGGTAAAACCAGAACATCGTAAATCTCAGGCTTTTGAACAAGTTGCATACACATGTTATCTACAATTCTGTCTTCAGATTCAATCTCAGGATATTCATGAGCAATCCTCCTGAAAGTTTCCAGAAACAAGCCATCAGAATATTTAATAATATTTGCCTTATGAACCCCGGTTACTTTTTTTCTTTTATTTTTTTTAGCATATTCGAAAGCATATCTTATGATTTTTTCAGAAGCTGAAACAGATATCGGCTTTATACTGATACCGCTGTCTTTTTTTATTGAAATATCTTTTTTTTCCTTTATAAAATCAATCAATTCAAGTGTATCGGGCTTGTTTAGCTCAAACTCTATACCGGAATATAAATCTTCAGTATTTTCTCTTATAATTACTATATCAAGATTTTCATATCTTGATTTAACTCCCGGATAACTTTTACAGGGTCTTACACAGGCATATAAGTTAAAAATTTTTCTCATGGCAACATTAACGCTTCTAAAACCAGTTCCAACTGGCGTTGTAATAGGACCTTTAATGCCAATTTTGTTTCTTTTAAGCGAATCAAGAACTTTCTGAGGCAGCACGCAACCTTCCTTTTCATATACTTCCGCCCCTGCATTATTTATGTCCCATTCAATATCTAATCCGGTTGCTTCAACTACTTTAACTGTTGCCGCACAAATTTCAGGACCTGTCCCATCTCCGGGAATTAAAGTTATTTTATATTTCATAAATTAAACCCCTTATTCTTTGTTATATGTTCAACAAGACCGCCGTCATTTAATAATTTAATCATAACTTCAGGAAGAGCCTTGAAATCAATCTCAATATTTTTTGTAATATTTTTTATTTTTCCTTTTGCCAGATCAATTTCAAGCTCATCACCGTCATTTATCCTGTCAGTATCACAAATCAGCACTGGAAGACCAATATTAATGCTGTTTCTGAAAAAAATTCTTGCAAATGATTTGGCAAGAACAGCTCCAACACCTGAAAGCTTAATAATTGCAGGTGCATGCTCTCTTGACGAACCAAGACCAAAATTTCTTCCCGCAACTATAAAATCTCCCGGTTTTACTTTACCAGCAAATTCCATGTCAGCATCCTCCAGTACATGCTTTGCAAGTTCTGATAAATCAGACCTTAAATGAAAGTATCTGCCGGGAGCAATCAAATCAGTTGAAATATCATCACCGAATTTAAAACTTCTTCCTCTTAAAATTTTTTTTAATATATTATTTTGTTCGGTCATTTTTACTCTTTCATGAAAATCTTAACTATTTATATAAATTTTTAATGTAAATCATATTTCCCGAAGAATTTCTCTTGCATCAGCAATATATCCTTTTAAAGCACTGTAAGCTGCAGTAGCAGGAGAAGAAAGATATATATATGAATCAGGATTACCCATTCTGCCCTTAAAATTCCTGTTTTGAGTTGACAGGCAAACCTCCCCATCTCCTAAAATTCCCTGATGAACACCAACACAGGGACCGCATCCCGGAGATTGAACTACTGCTCCACTTTCAATAAGTGTTTCAATAACTCCTTCCCTTAAAGCTTCAAGATAAACTTTTTTTGAAGCAGGAACTATAATCAGCCTAACATTTTTATTTATTTTTTTATCCTTTAAAATTACGGCAGCTATTCTCAGATCAGAAAGACGGCCATTAGTGCAGGTGCCTATTAAAATCTGATTAATCTTTATTTTTTCCAAACTGCTCACAACACAAACATTATCAACAGTATGCGGCATGGATACCATTGGTTCTATTTTGGAACAGTCTATATCTATTATCTGTTCATAATGAGCATTTTTATCTGCGGTAATTTCTTTATAATCACTTAATCTACCCTGTGAAGCTAAAAATTTTTTTGTAGTTTCATCACTTTCAAAAATTCCTGCTTTGGCTCCTGCTTCAACAGCCATATTTGAAATGGTAAACCTGTCTTCCATTGTCATTTTTTTTGCAAAGCTTCCATTAAACTCAAGACTTTTATAAGTTGCACCCTCGGCAGTTATTTTTCCGATCAGATAAATAATTAAATCCTTTGAATAAACACCTTCCGGAGGAATTTCATTAAAATTAACTTTTACTGTCTGTGGTACCATTAACCAGGTTTTTGCCAGTGCAAAACCTATGGCTATATCTGTTGAGCCCATTCCTGTGGCAAAAGCAGCCAGTGCGCCTGATGTGCATGTATGAGAATCTGCACCTATGACTATGTCTCCTGGCGATGCAAAATCTTCAACAAGAATCTGATGACATACGCCTTTACCGACATCACTTAAAACCATCCCTGCATTTTCTGCATACTGCCTTAAAACAACATGAGAATTGGAAAGCTCTTTTCGCGGACTTGGAGCAGCATGGTCAATAAAAAAAATAGATTTTGACGGATTTTTTACTTTTTCAAAACCCATTTTTTTAAGCTGGCTTACAGTTAAAGGACCGGTTCCATCCTGTGCCATTACTACATCTACATCAACAACTGCAATGTCTCCTGCATAAACTTCTCTGCCGGCATGTTCGCTTATTATTTTTTCTGAAATTGTTTTGTCCAAAAAATCCTCCCAAAAATTTAAATTATTTTTATGATTAGTCAGATGTTTCCATTTCTACTCTGATATTATCCTTGTTTTCCTTGAAGTCCCTATATATATACATTAATTCCTTATCAAATAAAGGTCTCTTAAGATCAACTGACATGGCACGGGTAAGTACAAGAATTTCATTGGCTTCACTGTCTGTAAGATCAATACCGAATTCCTTGAATTTATGAAGAATTGTATGAGAACCTGAATGCTTGCCGACAACAAGCTGCCTTGTAAGACCTACTTCTGCAGGTTCAAAAGCTTCATAGTTTTTGGGATTTTTTAAAACTCCATCTGCATGAATACCGGATTCATGAGCAAAAACATTAGTCCCAACAATTGCCTTCCATATCGGTATAGCTCTTGAAGATGCTTTTGCAACATATTCGGATAATTCCCTGAATCTTGCAGTATTTATCCCGAGGTCAATATTTTCAAGATATTTTAAAGCCATTACTATCTCTTCAAGAGCAGCATTTCCTGTACCTTCTGCAAGACCATTTACTGCTGTCATAATGCTTGAAGCTCCTGCTCTGATTGCAGCAAGTCCATTTGCTGTAGCCATTCCAAAATTATTCTTAGTATGTACCTCAAGCGGAAAATCTATTGTACTTAAAACTGTATTAATTCTTAAAAATGTTTTAAAAGGATCAAAAGCGCCAACACTGTCGCAAATTCTAACTCTTAAAGCCCCCTTGTTTTCAGCAATATGCATTATTTGCAGGATTAATTCCAGATCAGCCCTCGTGCCATCTTCTGCGCTTATGATGAAATTCATATTATTATTCTTTATTTCCCTAATTGTTTCCTTTAATCTTGAAATAAGAATATTCTTATTTCTGTCATATTTTTCTCTGATATGACCTTCAGAAGTAAAAACAGTAATAACAATGTTTTTTAAACCGCTGTCCATACAAAAATCAATTTCTTTTGGATCCGCTTCGCAATAACCAAAAATCCTGCAGTTTAAATTTAATTTCAGTATTTCTCTGATAGTTTCCCTCTCTGATTCTGCGATCGAGGGAACTCCTACTTCAAGCTCCGGTATACCAATTTCATCCAGAATCTTTGCAATCCTTATTTTTTCATTCCTTGAAAATACAACACCTGCAGTTTGTTCACCACTTCTTAAAGTAGAATCAATAATATTGACTTTTTTATTTAAATTATCAGAAACCATATTCACTCCTTTATCTAAAAATCAAAACATTAAAAAATTAAAAATAGCAACCATAAAAAAATTCTCTTTTTAATGCAAAAATTAATTGTCTTTTATATAAGATTCGCAGGTCTCTTTTATTTCACTGTCAAATAACGATCTTTTAAGTGAAATTGCCTTGTTTCTTACTATTTCAAGCAGTTCTGCAATTTGTTTCCCATCAAAGTTGTATCCAAGAGATTTAAGCTTGGTGTCTAATGAAAAAATCCCTGAATATTTACCAATAATAATTTTTGTATCAAGACCTACATCTTCAGGATCATAAAGCTCATAATTTTTATGGTTTGCAGTATAAAGTTTTACTCTGTTTTCAGTTTCAAATACAAAAATATTTGCCCCTACAATTGGTTTCCATGCAGGAATACTTCTGTCAGATGCTATAGCTGCATATTCTGAAAGTCCTCTGAATTTTTTTGTATTAAAGCCGAGGTCTACACCTTCAATATATTTCAAAGCCATTACAAGCTCTTCAAATGCAGCATTACCTGCCCTTTCTCCAAGTCCGTTTATGGTTGTATTTACATATTTCGCACCAGCCTTTATGCCTGCGATTGAGTTTGCAATAGCCATCCCGAAATCATTATGCATATGCATTTCAACATCTATGCCTATAATATCTCTGATAGTTTTAATTCTCATAAATGTTTCAAACGGATCCATTATTCCAAGAGTGTCGCAATACCTTAACCTGTCTGCCCCTGCATCTCTTGCATTTCTTGCAAACTGAAGTAAAAACTCCATATCAGTTCTTGATGCATCTTCAGCATTTACTGAAACATACAAATTATATTTTTTTGCATAATCAACTGCATTTCTGACACTTTCAAGAACCCACTCTCTTGTTTTTCTTAGTTTTTGCTCTATATGTATATCTGATGAAGATATGGAAACAGCCACTGAATCAACTCCGCATTCAACAGAATCCTCAAGATCGGAAATGACCGCCCTGTTCCATGCAAGAAGGCTGCAGTTAAGCCCCATGGAAGCTATTTTTTTAATTGCCGTCTTCTCATCCCCGCCCATTGCCGGTATTCCTACTTCTATCTGATGAACTCCGATGTCATCAAGCATTTTTGCAATATGTATTTTTTCTTCATTTGCAAAAACCACACCTGCTGTCTGCTCCCCGTCTCTAAGTGAAGTATCATCAATTTTTATATCTTTAGCATCAATTTTTTCTCCTGCCCTTTGGGAAAATTCAGTAAATATATTTATTCCTCTCATTTTTTATACCCCTGGATACAATAAATTTTTATAATCACTCTTAAAATCTGAAAATTACAAATAAAGATTTTCATTTAAAAATTTAATTATTTTGCATATTTTTATTAATTTTTATAAATATTATGTAAATAATAGCATATTTTTGAAAATATTTAAAATTTTAGGGAAAAATAAATATTTTCTTAATTTTAATAAAATTTATTTAATTTTTGTTTTTTTATTGAAAAATTTGAAAATAATAAGAATTTACTATAATTTTTTAAAAATTTTCAAGTTTATCCACTGGTAATTTTTATTGGAGTAAAACTGCATAGTAAATTATAAGAATTTGCTTTTAGATCTCACAAGTATAAAGCATAAATAAACACCATGATTATGTATTGTAAGTATTAAAAACAAAAATCAGGAGCAGATAACAGCCGTAAGGTCTAAATAATTTAATCATACTTATATTTTATAGACATTTTACCTGTTTTTGGACAAACCCATAAAGCAGAAATTTTATTAAATCTAAAAATCTATGTAATCAGTATCTATATAGTCATCAAAAGTATCAGCTGCTAAATTAATATTAATTGTTTGGTTTTTTATATTATCCCTTAATTACGCCAAGCGGGACTAACTTTGCCACTTTCCTGGAAAGTCCTGCTTTTTCTGCAATATCTACAATATTTCTTACATCCTTATAAGCAACCGGTGCTTCTTCGGAAAGACCTGACATGCTGTCAGCTAAAACAACTATTCCTTTTGTATCTAAAAGCTCTTTTTGCAGCTGTTTACCGTTTACCTGCTTTTTTGCGCTTGTTCTTGAAAGCAGCCTTCCTGCGCCATGACAAGTTGAACCCATACTCTCATTCATGGCTTTTTGTGTACCAAGAAGAATATATGAATATCTTCCCATATCTCCAGGTATTATAACAGGTTGTCCCAAATCCTTATAATCATCCGGGACTCCGGCAATATTTGGCCCAAAAGAACGGGTTGCCCCTTTTCTGTGAATACAAACTTCCATTTGTTTTCCGTCAATGTCATGTTTCTCAAACTTGGCTATGTTATGTGATATATCATAAATAAGATCAAGTCCCAGTTTTAGGTAAGATTTATTAAACTGCTTTTCAAAAACAGTCCTGATCCAATGAGCAAGACATTGCCTGTTTGCAATAGCAAAATTAACAGCACAAACCATTGCAGAGTAATATTTACGGCTTTCGGGAGAATTTACGGGAGCGCATGCAAGCTGCCTGTCCGGCAGATTTATATTATACTTTACGGATGCCTTTTGCATTACTTTAAGGTAATCACTGCAGATCTGATATCCAAGTCCCCTTGAACCGGAATGAATCATCACAGTTACCTGCTCTTCATATAATCCGAATCTTTGAGCAGCAGTTCTGTCAAAAATTTCTTCAACCTTCTGCACTTCGATAAAGTGATTGCCTGATCCAAGCGAGCCCACCTGATTAAAGCCTCTTTCAATTGCTTCCCTGCTGACATTTAAAGGGTTAGCTCCTTCCATACAGCCGTTCTCTTCAATGTGGTATTTATCTTCTTCCTCCCCATATCCGTTTTTTATTGCCCAGACAGCCCCGCACTTTAAAACATCTAAAATCTCTTTTTCATTTAACTTAATTCTTCCTTTTGTTCCAAGTCCCTTGGGAACACTTGTAAAAATATTATGCATAAGAATTTCAATATTTTTCTTAATATCATTATACTCAAGATTGGAACGTAGCAGGCGCACACCGCATGCTATATCAAATCCTACTCCCCCAGGTGAAATAACCCCTTCATCCAGATCAAAACCTGCAACTCCTCCTATCGGAAAACCATAACCATAATGAATATCCGGCATTGCATAGGAAGCCTTTAAAATACCGGGCAAAGTAGCAACATTTGCCACCTGCGTCAATGTTTCTTCCTTTGAAGCATGTTCAAGAAGTTCTTTATCCGAAAATATTATTCCCGGAACCCTCATTCCAAGTTCCTTATTTAGCACAAGTTCCCATTTATATTCTGATATTTTTTTTATTTCATATTCTTTCAATTTATTTCCCTCCTCCTGAATACATCCGGAATTTATATATCAAAAACTATTTCAACGCTGAATATATTTGTTTTATTATCATACTGAATATTAAGATTATGATATGTAGGACCTTTTATCTGCAGAAATATCTCATGTTTTTTAAAATTAATTTTTTCACCCCTGGCAATTGCTTTAATTTTACTGTTTGATTTTTCAGTCTCATTTGAAAAATGAGTAATAGTAAAATCTGAAAAAATCAAGCCATTTACCTCATATAAAAATAATAGTTTTTCAAGCCACACAATCAGCATATCTTCCTTGCTCATTTTTTCATTAAAGGATATTTCAATTTGCTTTTCAATTATTTCCCTTATTTTGCTGATATCGGTAATCAGGGAAAACATACCTTCTGCAGCATTTTCAAAAAGTTCCCTTATGGTTTTTCCATAAACTTTAAGTTTTACATCGGACAGATATTCCAACTGCTCATATTTTTTAAAATTAAGTTTATTACTAAAAGAATCTGACAAGTTCATATACATATCATTTTATTTCTGCAATTCAGACACTTAGACTTCAGACTTTAGACACCAGACTTTTATAGATAGGAAATTAACCCCTCACTCTTTGGAAATTCTTTCGCAGCCTTATATCCCAAGAGTGCCAATTCATCTGCTAACTGCCATGCTTTTATTTTTGTGTAATCTCTGGCCATTTCCCTTCTTAAGTCTGATGTCTGATGTCTATGGTCTTACTGTCTGAATCACAAATTTTATTTATATTTTTGCTGATTGAAACTACGCAGGACTTACTGCCTTTTTTCCTTTAATTCCTGCGGTTTCCATACTGCTTTGTGAATTTTAATTCAATCTGAATTATTCTTCTCTTTTGCCGGCATTTTTACCATGAGCAGCTACATGGTTGATTTAATTGTGCAATATAAAATAAAATTTTACAAACTTCACATTTTTTTCTTTAATTATAAAAAAAACAATATTATAATTTACCTATTTATTATTGAGTATTTATTTGCTTCACTTAAAATACAATTATTTAACTTATTAACTATATTAACACGATAGATAGGAGTTTATATGGAAACAAAAAAGACGAAAATTATCCCGGTTATTTCTATCCAAGGCCAAAACTGTACCGGATGTGTAACTTCTATATTATGCTCAGAATATCCAGCAATAAAGAATATCCTCCTTAAAGATATAATACCCGGGGTTAAACTTGATTTCGTCTTCCATCCAAATATTATGACGGCAAGCGGAAATCTGGCTATGGAAGTGTTGGAAAAAGAAGGAAAGAAAAAAGATTTTGTATTGATTGTGGATGGAGCCATCCCCACAAAAGATAACGGTGTTTACTGCATTACCGGTGAAAAAGATGGGAAAAAGTCCACTATACTTAGCGAAGTTATTGAACTCTCCAAAAATGCTTTTTTAGTTATAGCTCTGGGTACATGTGCAGCCTTCGGCGGAATAGCTGCAGGAAACCCCAACCCCACCGGAGCACAGAGCGTAGGAGATATATTATTAACCCAAAAAATAAACACCACTTTAGTTAATATTTCAGGATGCCCACCGCATCCTGATTGGTTATTTGGCACTATTGAAGAAATTCTTCTCAAGGGATTGGAAAATGTTGAATTAGATGATTTAAAAAGACCTAAAACCTTTTATGGCAAACTGATACATGAGAATTGTCCCAACAGAGCTTATTTCGATGAAGGAAAATTTGCCAAGAAACTTGGAGATAAAGGATGTCTCTACGAGCTTGGCTGCAAGGGTCCCATAACCTATGCTGACTGTCCCATCAGGCAGTGGAATGGTAAAACTAATTGGGTCATTGGAAGCGGGGCACCCTGCAGTGGTTGCACGCAGCCAGAGTATCCCGATTTTCTTGGTGATTTTTATGAAAAGATAATCGATGTTCAAGTTCCAGCCAATGAAAGAAAAGTAAAAACTCAAAATAAATAATTTAACAGGAAGGTAAGATGGTGAAAAAAATTATAATACATCCAATAACCAGAATAGAGGGACACCTTAAAGTTGAGGCTATTGTTGATAATGGTGTTGTAAAAGACGCAAATATGAGCGGTACAATGTTTAGAGGTTTGGAAATAATGCTTAAAGGCAGAGATCCGAGAGATGCAGTAATGATAACCCAGAGAATATGTGGTGTATGTCCGGAACCTCATGCCTGTGCATCAGTAGCAGCAGTTGAAGACTTTGCCGGTCTTACTGATAAAATTCCGGAAAACGGAATACTTCTGAGAAATTTAATTCTGGGAACCAGAAGCGTTTGTGATCACATACTCCATTTTTATATATTAAGCGGCTTAGATTATGTTGATCCTACCAAAGTCTTGCAATATTCCGGTGATGATCGAAACTTAAATGCTCTTAAAAGCTTCCTGGAGCAGGGTTATTCCAAACCTTTTTTACCCAGAGATGAGATTGATTACAGGCTGGATGAAAAAACAACACAAGCAGTCGTAGGTCATTACATAAAAGCTTTGGACATCTACAGAAAAGCTCAGGAAGCAGCAACTATATTTGGGGGAAAGTGGCCTCATGATGCGGCAATAGTTGCCGGAGGAGTAACAGAAAATATAACTGCAGATAAAATAACCCAGTTTATATGGAGATTGGAAGAGATTGCAGATTTTGTAAATAACATTTATATACCTGATGTAACAGCAGTTGCAAAAACATACAATGAATATCTGGATATGGGTAAGGGCTGCGGTAAACTTCTGGCTTATGACTGCTACCGGATTAAATCAAATGGCAGCTATAATGAAACATTATTTAAAGGCGGATTGGTTACTGATAATGACAAATATAGCAGAATAAATATTAAGGATATTACTGAAGACGTTACACATAGTTGGTTCAAAAGCAATGAAGCTCTTTATCCTGGTCAAGGTAAAACCGAACCAGAAGCAGATAAAAAGGAAGGCTACTCATGGATAAAATCACCAAGATATAAAAATGAAGTCTTTGAGGTTGGGCCTCTGGCAAATGTATTATCTACTTATCTTGGTAAAAATGATCCAAAAATAAATAAGCTTGTAGACAGTGCCTTGTCAGAGATAGGGGGCAATATTTCTCACATGTATTCAATTGCAGGCAGGCACCTTGCCAGGGCTTTATCAGCAAAGATAATAGCAGACAGGCTTCTTGATTGGGCAAGTTCTTTAAAAGCCGGCGAACCTTCCACTACATTATATGAACCTCCCGCAGATGGAGAAGGAGTTGGACTGATTGCAGCACCAAGAGGGGCTTTAGGTCATTGGCTTAATGTAAAAGATGGAAGAATCTCAAATTACCAGGTTATTACTCCCACAGCATGGAACGCTTCACCCAAAGATAAAAATGGGCAACCCGGTCCTTATGAACAAGCAGTCATTGGATTAAAAATAAAAGAAAACCAGGCACCCATCGAGATATTAAGAGCAATAAGAAGTTTTGATCCGTGCACCGCTTGTGCAGTACACCTGATGACTCCCAAGGGAGATTTATTAGGAAAATATAAAATAGTCTAAAATTTTAGATATTTATAATTAGGAGGTTTTATGATACTAACTGAATCAAAACAAGTAGAAGAGATATTGGAAAAACTGGGTGAAGAAAAAAAGATCTTTATCCTGGGGTGTGGAGGTTGCCCGGAAGGGGCTGAAACCGGCGGTAAGAAAGTTTTGGAAGAGATGAAAAATAAACTTGAACAGGTTGGGCGGAAAGTTACAGGAGTAATTGAAATAGATTTTATCTGCCAAAAGGCACTGGTTAGATCAAGGCTCAAGCTCAGAATCAATGAAGTTAATTCTGCAGATTCAATTCTGATATTCTCCTGCGGCTTAGGGGTTCAGGCTGTATCTGCAGTAGTGAATAAAGTCTGTCATCCTGCCCTAAATACTATCACATTTGGCGGAATTACCGGAATGTGGCAGGGTACAGAAAGATGTGATACCTGTGGTAATTGTATATTAGATTTAACCGGGGGGATTTGTCCTTATACCGCATGTCCAAAAAAATTAATAAATGGGGCTTGTGCTGGTCAGAGCAATGATAAATGTGAAACAGACCCTGAGAGAGACTGCGGATGGGTTCTGATTTATAACAACCTTAAAAGAATAGGCAAACTTGATAAGCTTTATGAATTTATTCCTCCCAGAGATTATAAAAAAATATTGCCAACTGCAAAACTAAGAAAATCAAGATTATGGGCTTATGATGAGGAGGCAGCAGAATGAATACACAAAAAACTTATCTTTCAAATTTACAAAAAAAACTCAGTGAAGGAAATTTTGCAATAACCTGTGAAATTGGTCCTCCAAAAGGAGCTGATAAAGAAGAGATAAAAGAAGCTGCTGAATACTTAAAAAATTTTGCAGATGGAATAAATGTTACTGACCTTCAAAGTTCAGTGATGAGACTTGGATCTCTTACAACCTGCGCGCTTCTTAAACAATGGGGTTATGAACCCGTTTTTCAAATGACTGCCAGAGACAGAAACAGGTTAATGCTGCAGTCTGATCTGCTTAGCGCATATGTCCTGGGTATTAGAAATGTTCTTGCTATAACCGGAGACTACACAACTATCGGAGACCACCCTCAAGCAGAACCTGTATTTGACTTGGATTCAGCACAATTACTGTGGACTATGAAAACCCTGGAGGCAGGAAAAGACTTAGTTGGAAATGATCTTACTCATAAACCTGAATTTTTCAAGGGTGCAGCAGTAAATCCTGGGGCTGATACTGAAGCTTCATATGAACTTCAAATAATAAAAATGAAGAAAAAAATAAATTTGGGAGCACAATTTTTCCAGACTCAAGCCATTTTTGATGCTGAGGTATTTAAAAGATTCATGGACAGGATGGAAAAAGAGAAAATTGATGTGCCCATACTTGCCGGAATTATCCTCTTAAAATCCAAGGGAATGGCAAACTACATGAATAAATTTGTCCCTGGAGTATTTGTGCCTGATAACCTGATAGAAAAAATGGAAAAAACAGATGACAAAGTAGCTACCTGTATTGAAATAGCTTCCGACCTTATAAATGAAGTTAAGCCATATTGTTCAGGAGTACATATTCAGTCTCTTGGGTGGGAAAAACATATCCCCGCAGTAATTGCAAACATAAAGTAGAATTGACAGAAACAAATAAAATTAAAACAGTAATATTGGGAATAGGCAATATACTTTTAGGAAATGAAGGAGTGGGGGTTCATATAATAAAAAAAATGGAAAAAATGAATCTCCCCTCCTCAATTCTTTTAGTAGATGGTTCTACAGCCGGGTTTAAATTATTTGCGCTTTTTAACAAATATAAGCATAGTAAATTTATTATTATCGATGCATTAAAAATAAATCAAGATCCGGATAAGCAAAATTTAGAAAATAATAATAAATCTCTCCAGAAAAATAAAAAAGTAAAAGATACCGTGCAAAATAAAGGCAGTATATTCCTTATCCCACTGGAAGATTTCTACAGTTTAAGTCAATCTGAATATTTGAATGATGGATTTATTTCATTTCACCAAATCGCAATAACAGATGTTCTAAACCTTTTTTATCTTACCTATGGGTTAAAAATAAAAGGATTTTTTTTAGGAATAAATATATTTAAGCCTTATGAAGAAGAAAAATTAAATCTTTCCATGGAATTATCCAAAGAAATAAAGGATGTTATTCCAAAAGCGATAGAATTAGTTTTAAAACATTGGTAAATATTTAGATTGCAGCGAGATTTTCCATACACTATAATTGCTTAAGGCGAAATTGAACTGGTATGGGAGGAAACATGTTCCTTGCATTGCTTAAAAATATAAACCTGTAATTAAATTATAAAAATATTTTACTTAATTTGGAAAATATGGAAAAAATAATATTGTAAAATATACCAGATTTGATAAAATATTTTAGATTCATTTCCCCTCCGAGCGGTTTTCCCAAAAACCGCTCTTTTTTTATGTATATTTGTTTTATTTTTATATATTTTCCAGCTTAATGAAAAAATATTTTTAATATTTTTTCATATTTACTGATTTTTTTGCGATAATAAATTTAAATCATTTTACATTGAATATTTAAGATACCTTACAAGGAGGAAAAATGCTTACAGTTCTTTTAATAGCAATCGCAGTTTATATAATTACAAAATTAATAATAATTCTTCTTGGAAATTATGGTAAAATTGAGAACTGGATTATAAAGGCATTTGCACTTGCTGCCATTTTCTTTATTTGCTACTTCATTTTCAAGCTATGGATATTTAACAGAAATATAGCTCTTGAAGTTAAATCCATAGAAGATATTTTCAGAAACCTTCAATATGCATTCAAAATGTGGTAACACTGCATAACCGGAATTGGTATTTCCTGAAGAGATCATCAAAACATAAAACAAATTATTGTGGAACCCGATGAAAGGAAGATCTATTTGAAATTTTTTGAACTACCTGCTGAACTACTCGTTACCACCACTAATGGTGCCCGAGGCCGGAATCGAACCGGCACGAGGCGATGCCTCAACGGATTTTAAGTCCGTTGCGTCTACCTGTTCCGCCACCCGGGCATTAAAAAAGTCTTAAAAAAAAAAGAGGTTTAAAAAAAGCATTTTGCATGGCAAAAAACTAAATGGAATAATATCAAATATTGATTAAACTGTAAACAATTCCATCTAAAATATCATTTTCACTTACAATTATTATTTCTTTTTTAAAATAATCCAGCATTTCCAGTACAATAGCTGTTCCTCCTATTATTACATCTGCCCTTTTCGGATCAAGACCTGCAACTTTCCTTCTTTGTTTAAGATTTAACTTACATAATCTTTGAAAAATTTCTTTTATCACCTTTAAATTAAGAGACATATAATTCAAACTTTCCATCTTGTATTTTTTAAGACCTATGGAAATACCTGCAAGAGATGAAATTGTCCCTGCAAGCCCTAAAATAACAAACTCTTTATTCTCATAATAATTAATCAGTTCTTTATTAAACTTTTCTTTAATTTTTAATTGCAGAAGCAATAATTCATCTGCAGTTGGCGGATCAGATTTTAAAAATTCTTCTGTGGCTCTTACGCATCCAATATCAATGCTTTGTGTTCTAAAAAAGCTAAAATCTTTATTTCCAAAGATAAATTCACTGCTTCCCCCTCCGATATCTGATACAAGCAGCTTTTCAGAAATAGCAAATTTATCTGCCATGATCAGGCTTTTTAACGCACCGTTAAAACTATATCTTGCCTCATCACGCGCATTTATTATTTCTATTTTTATTCCCGTATTATTAAAAACCAGATTTATGAAATCATTACTGTTTTTTGCCCGCCTTAATGCACTTGTTCCAACAGCTTTAAAATTCTCCACATCATATTTATCAATTATCAACTTATATTTTTTTAATGTTTCAAGTGTAAGTTCTGCATTTTCATAAGAGATATTTCCCGTTTCTTTTATTCCTTTCCCAAGCCGGGTAATTTCCATTTTTCTTATCAGCGGTGTAAAAATACCGTTATTAAATTCTGTTATTAAAAGACGGGTTGAATTTGTACCAACATCAATTGAAGCTAAATTCATAGAATAAAAAATAAATTTGTAATAAAAAATAAGAAAATCAGATTTCTTAAGATTAATTATCGGATTTACATATTTCTTTATAATAAAGGATTTTTAAGTTTTCCCACAGGTTATTATTTGAATATACTGCTTTTCTGTCACTTTCCAGACCGTTTGAAGAATTTTCCTTTCTATCCAGTTTATCTATTTCATTAACCTGATAAACAATTCTTGAATCAGAGTCTGCAATGTTAAACTGCTTTAAAGCTTCCTGTTTAATTGTCTCTTCGCTGTAAAGGTTTTTCTCCGCAGCCAGAAGTTTGATATTTTCTTCTCTTGCTGTATTTAACTTATTTTCAAGTTCAGAAATCTGATTTCTTTTATTTATCATAGTAATGCAGGGATTAATTGAAACAATTATGCTTATAATTAGAAATAGAATGAAGATAGCGCTTACAATATTCAGTTTAGTTTTCCGGGAAATACTACTAATAACCTGTGTATTCCTGCTCATAATTATTTTATTGCAATTTTTTTATAATTATTAAAATACAATATTGCTGCGTTTTTACTATTTTTAACTAAATGTCTATTTATATAAATGTATTATATACCAAATTACTGGAATGTAAAGATTAAGTCAGGATTTGTTTTCATATGAATTTTTTGTTTCTTTTTTCTTTACTTCATTCCAAAGCTTATCTTTTTCCTTAAGCGGAAGATTTTTAAAATCAATATTTCTTGAAGTGGCAAGTTTTTCAATTTCATTAAATCTTCTCATGAACTTGGTGCATGTTTTTTTTAAGCACTGTTCACTGTCTATACCGAGATGTCTTGACAGGTTAACGATGCTAAACAATATGTCTCCAACTTCATCTCTGATTTGAGGTGTGGACTGGGCAGGTTTATTTTTTCCATAACATTTTTTGCTGCTTTCCACGGCGCTTTTATCAAATTCAATAACCAATTCTTCTGTTTCTTCTTTTATTTTATCAAAGATATCGCCGGTCTCCTGCCAGTCAAATCCAAGCCTTGATGCTCTATTTTGTATTTCATAAGCATAATGAAGCGACGGCAGAATCTTTGGAATATCATTAAAAATTGACTGGGTTTTTTTTGGATTTTCCTTTCTTTCTGATTTCTTTATTTCTTCCCAACTATTTAAAATCTCGGCAGTACTGTTAAAATTTTTATCACCGAAAACATGCGGATGCCGTCTATACAGTTTCCTGATTATTCCCTTTATTACATCTGAAAGACTGAATTCATTGTTTTCAATAGCAATCTGTGATTGAAAAACAATCTGAAGAAGCAAATCTCCCAGTTCTTCCCTTAAACTTTGATAATCTTTGTATTCAATGGCTTCAACAGCTTCATAAGCTTCCTCAATTATATTTTTTTTAATTGAATCATGATCCTGATCCCTGTCCCAGATGCAGCCATTTGGAGATCTTAAATATTTTAGTATTTCTGCCAGTAAACCGAACAGTTCACCGATATTGTTAATTTCTTCAAGTTTTTTCAGGTCAATCTTCATAACTACCTAAATTTCTGATAAATGTTTTAATAAGGTTATTTTATTATCTTCAAACTTAAAACGACACAGGATTATCTGACTAATGCAGATTAAATCTTTGATATTTATTAAATTGTTTTTAAAAAATATTTTAATTGGAATCTGGTGTTATAAGTTTTTCCTCTGTTGTTGTTGTTGAACTTTGGCTGCTGCTTGTTTCAGTGTTTGTTTGTGTTTCAGAACCAGTTGTTGTACTGGTACTCTGACTATTTATTGTTTCTGTAGTATTTTGTTCAGTAGTTGTTGAAGCAGACTTATTTATTTCTTCAATATCTTTACTATATTTGATTACTGCAGCATCCTTAAGGGATAAAAGGAATTTGTTAAACTTATCATTTTTTAAATTGCTTTCAAGATATTGTTTTATTGAATCCTTTACCTCGTCAAAGGTTTTTATTCTTTCATCTTTTTTATCTGTAACTTTTATTAAATGAAACCCATAAGGTGTTTCTACAATATCACTTATTTCTCCAACCTTTAAAGAAAAAGCGACATCTTCAAATTCCTTTATCAGTTGACCTTTTGAAAAATACCCTATATCCCCGCTTTTGGTATTGGAATTTTCATCTTCAGAATATTTATTTGCCATATTTTCAAAAGTTTCACCTTCTGAAATTTTCTTCTGAACCATCTTTATCTTTTCAAGTGCTGACTCTTTAGTTTTTCTAGCTGTGTCCTGATCTCCGTATTTAACCAAGATATGGCTGATTCCTAACTGTTCGGGTTCAAGAAATAAATCATTTTTATTATCATCATAATATTTCTGAACTTCTGCATCGGTTACAGCAATCCCTTGAGTAACTTTTTCAAATACCTTATTTGCCAGAAGCTGATTTTTAAGCTGTATCTTTAATAAATCTTCACTTATTCCGTTATCCTTCAGATATTTGTCAAATTCTTCTTTTGTTTTAAACGAAGTGGTCTGAAGATTGCTGTATTGTTCATCAAATTCTTTTTCAGCAAATGAGATTTTATTTTCATTTGCATATTTTTCTATCAGCTTGTTTGCAATTATATAATCAATAATTTGAGCTTCAGTTTTTAAAAGATCCCCCTTATTTTCCGGTTTGAAAAGGTCAGGATTCTGTACTTTTATTGAGCTTAAATATTTATCAATTTCCTTTTGGCTTATCTTGTATCCGTTTACACTTGCAAGAGTTGTCGTGCATGCAGTAAGTATTAATATTAATATTAAAGTCAATACTATTATAAATACTATTAAACTTTTACTTTTCAACTTATTTTTTCTCCTGTCTGTCAATTAAATTATTAAAAAAATTTTTTATAAAATACAAATTATTAAATTTAATATTTTTAAATTTAAATTATGCTAATTATATCATTAATGATTTCTGAAATAATATCCAATCTTATATTGGAATTTAAAACATTTATTATAAACGATTTATCCTTAAAATTATAAATAATATTTTTATTTTTTTTATTTACTTTTATTGCATTTTTTGTTGACAAGACAACAGGTTTGATAATTACACCTTTATTTCTTTTATAGTTTATTTTTCTGATATTTTTTGATTTTAAAAGAATTTTTATCTTTGCAATATTTATAAGATTTTCAAATACTGCCGGAATATCTCCAAATTTTTCAAGGATTTTCTTTTTTACATTAATTATTTCTTCAATGCTGCCGGCATTTGCCAGATTCTTATAAATATTTATCCTCTCGCCTTCGTTTTTTATAAATGTTTTGGGAATATAAGCACTTACAGGTAATTCAATTGAAACACTGAAATCTTCTGCAGGCTCACTGCCTCTTAATCTTTCTATTTCCTCTCTGATTATTTCACAATACAGATCAAATCCTATACTGTTCATATGCCCATGCTGGTTTGCTCCAAGAAGATCACCTGCACCTCTTATTTCCAGATCCTTCATGGCAATATTATATCCTGAACCCAGTTCCGTATATTCATTGAGCGCTTTTAACCTTTCAAGCGCATTTAAGGTTAAGCTGTCTCTTTCATTATAAAAAAAATAAGCATATGCTCTTTCTGATGACCTTCCCACCCTTCCTCTAAGCTGATATAACTGTGAAAGTCCGAATCTTTGAGCATCTTCAACAATCAAAGTATTTACGTTCGGAATGTCCATTCCTGATTCTATTATTGTTGTGGTAAGCAAAATATTATATTTTTTGTTTATAAAATCTTCCATAATCTTTTCAATCCGGCATCCTTCCATTCTGCCATGTGTAACAGCTATGCTTGCCTGAGGAACAAGCTTTTTTAATTCAAAGCATAACTGATCAATTCCGTTTATCCTGCTGGAAACGTAATAAATCTGTCCCCCTCTTTCCATTTCCCTTTTTATCGCCATTTCAATTATCATATTGTTTTTTCTGCCTACAAAAGTTTTTACAGGATGTCTGTTTTCAGGATAAGTTTCAATTAAGATAATATCCCTTATCCCGGTAAGAGACATGTAAAGTGTTCGCGGAATAGGTGTTGCTGTTAAAGTAAGAACATCAATTTCTTTTCTTAAAAGTTTTAATTTTTCCTTTGCATTTACTCCAAATCTTTGTTCTTCATCAACTACCAGAAGTCCGATATCTTTTGGTTTTATGTCATCCTGTAAAATTCTATGAGTGCCAATGAGCATATCAACTTTACCCTCACTGAAATCCCTTACAATTTCTTTTTGCTTTGATTTAGTTTTAAATCTGCTTAAAACTTCAACATTTAAAGGATAATTTTGAAATCTTGCTTTAAAATTATTAAAATGCTGATCAGCAAGAATAGTCGTTGGAACAAGCATTAAAACTTGTTTTCCGCATTCCATAGCCTTAAAAACTGCCCGTATTGCGACTTCTGTTTTACCAAACCCTACGTCGCCGCAAAGTAAAATATCCATCGGTTTTGGTTCTTCCATTTTGCTTTTAACATAATTTATTGCCTTTAACTGGTCTTCAGTCTCATTGAACGGAAATAAATCTTCTATTTCCTTCTGCCATGGACTGTCTGGCGGAAAAGAATAACCTTCCAATTTTTCCCGCTCTGCATATAGTTTGGCAAGATTTACTGCAAGGACTTTTACAGATTTTCTGACTCTGGTTTTCAAATTATTCCATTGCTTAGAATTTAAAGAGGTAATGACAGGTTCACTGTCTCCTACATATTTATGAATCCTTTCAGCCTGCCATATTGGAACATATAATTTGTCCTTACCGGCATACTCAATTAAAAAGAAATCTTTTTTTATGCCTGAAATGTTTTCTGAAACAATATTAATATATTTTCCAATCCCATGAGTTTTATGAACCACATAATCTCCGGGTTTAAATTCATTAAAACCCTTTGGAAGTATTTTTAAAGTTGTTTTCTTACTGCTGTCAAGCTGTTCAAATATATCAAGTTCGCCATAAATTGAAAATATACATGACTTATATCCTCGAAGAAGATTTAAGTCTGAAATGTTTATAATTTTATTTTTTATTTCAGACAAGTTAATATTTTTATCATTTTTTAATAAATTAAAAGTAATGCCTGCTTCAGTAATCAGATTACAGATTTTTTTCATTCTTTCTTTATTATCAAGAGAAATTAATATTTTTTTATTTTTAATCATGTCATTTTTTATATTTTCAATAAAAGCACCAGGATTTCCGAAGTTTTGTTTTTGAATATTAATTTCATTAAATTCAAAATCATTTTCATCAATCAGTGCTTTTTTTGAGGAATACAAATAAAATTTTAAATTTGTATTTAGATCATCCAAAAAGTCTTTTGAAGGAATATATTTTTTTATAATATCTGCATCTTCAGTAATAAGATTATTTTTTTCTGGAGATATGGATTTTTTAATAATATCAATTTCACTTTTCAGTTTAAGATAAACTTCAAGAGGATCACAGATTATTACTCCAAAATTTCTTATTTTTTCTTTAAGCAAATCTATTAAGGAAATATATTCTTCTGCGGAATTTTTATTATAAGCTTTATTTATATTATCTTTATTTTCCGGAACTTTCCATGGGTTAAAGTTTGGAGTTACAATTAATTCATCTGCATCTGAAATAGATTCCTGTGTTAAGATATTATAATATTTCAGATGTTCAAGATTATCATCAAAAAAATCAAGTCTTACAGGATCTGATGCGGCAATATCAAAAATATCAATTATATCTCCTCTTATACTGAATTCTCCTTTATCATAAACTTTATAAACTCTTTCATAACCAAGATCTGTAAGATTTTTTAAAAGAGTTTCTCTCTCATATTGCTTTCCTTTTGAAAATGAAAAATATGAAAGACTTTCAGTAAAATTTTTTGGCATTAAATTAATTAAAGATGATATAGACGCAATAATTAAAAAGGGCTTTTTATTTTTATCATAGGAATTGATTTTTTTTAAAGCATCCAGCCTGTCTGAAAGAGACTGACTGTTTAATGGTTTGTTCCTGAAAAAAATTCCTTCTCCAAGATAAGGAAAATTCAGATATTTTTCCCTGCTTCCAATGCATGAAATATCCTCCATTAATTCCAGATCTTTATCAAAAGTAGAAGTAATAACAATAAAGGGGATTTTATATAAATCAGAAATTCCTTCTATTAGAAAAGGCCATATATTTTCACCGGCATAAATATTTGCTTTAGGATTTTTTTGAAATTCATGCCAGTTTTTTTCTTTTAAAAAGTTATCTAAAAACACCCTGATGCTCATAATAATATTTTATTTTCAAAATGAAACTATCTTTTTAATTATGTTAGCATTTCCTTTTTCGCGATTGCAAACAAATTATTGGATCAGGTTGGTGTTTCGAAAACACGCAAGCTTTGCCCCAGCGAGTCAAAGCTTGCTCTGATTTCAGGCTTCGCTCTCCTCTCTAAGAGAGGAACCTTGCCCGCTCAGCCTTCATAAGGTCTTCTCAACATCCAGCCTGATCCTTAAAGCTTTGTTTTGTATCTATAACGAAAAAGAATACTCCTTTAATTATTTATAACCAATATAAAGAAATATTTAATAAGAAAATTTAATACAAATGGTTGCAGATTAAAATATGCCAGTTTTGTTTTTCGGGTTATTTACAGCTTAGGTCAAATTACAAATACCACAAATTTATATCATTTATTATACTTGTTCATGCAGTAATCAATATCAAACATAATATAATCTTTTAGCGCATCTATTGCAGCCGCAATAATAACATTTAGTTCCCTTTGTTCAGCTTTGGTGAAATTATTGAGCACATAATCTGCTGCAGCTTTTATACCTGGAGGCCTTCCAACCCCGAATCTTAATCTGTCAATTTTAACTCCGGGATTTAAATGTGAAATTGAAATAAGTCCTTTATGCCCTGCATTTCCGCCATTTTTCTTAAACTTTATTATTCCAAATTCCAGGTCAATATCATCATGAATAACTAAAATTTTATGAACGTCTTTATAAAAATTCCTGGCAAGTAAAACAGCGGATCCACTTTCATTCATAAAGGTAAGAGGCTGCATGACTAAAACTGTCTGACCATCAAAAGATATCAAAGCTGTTTTTGACTTATATTTTCTTTTTTTTTCCTTAACACTGAGACTTTCAAGGAATTTGTCAATTAAAATAAAGCCTATATTATGTCTCGTCAAATAATATTGTTTGCCCGGATTTCCAAGTCCGGCAATTAAAATCATTTTTATTTTTCTTCTTCTTTTTCTTCGGCTTTCTCTTTCTTAATCACTTCAGGTTCAGCTTCTTCTGCAGGAGGAGCTGCAATTTCTTCTTCCCTAAGTTGGGTAGCGTATATAATTGTGAGAACCATTTCATCAGGGTCACTTAAAATCTTTATATTATCAGCAACTTTAATATCTGAAATTTTTATAATGTCACCTATTTTCAAATCAATAATGTCTATTTCAATGTGTTCGGGAATATCCTTTGGGAGACATGTTATTTCAATTTCCCTGATTCCATGCTGCAGCACCCCGCCCTGCTCCTTAATTCCGTAAGACTTTTCTTCATTTAATATTAATATTGGAACCTGAATTGTTATTTCCTGCTCCATCCTTATTCTTACAAAATCAAGATGTGAATATTCTCTTGAAAGCGGTTCAATCTGATAATCTTTAATTATTGCAGTAATCTTTTTTGCTTTTCCGTCTTCTTTCAGATGCAGATCAAAAATATGACCGGAGATACCCCTGCCTTTTATTAAATCCTTAAAACTTTTTGATCCTACTTTAATGTTTAAGGGTTCTGTTTTTAAACCATACAAAACTCCAGGAATAAATCCTGCTTTTCTAAGTCTGTTTGATGCGTTATTTTTAAGTTCCTGCAGATTTCTTTTAGCAATTTCAAGTGCAAGATTTTCCATTTTATAATTTCCTCTTTCTGATACTAAAATTAAAAATAAGGTTAAACTAAATTTTCCCCTTTAAATAATTCACTTACAGATTTGCAATCATAAACTTTTTTTATGGTTTTTGCAAGAAGATTGGCAATTGAAAGCTGTTTGATTCTGGTTTTGTCATAATCCCTGTTGATCGGGATTGTATCAGCTACAATTATTTCTTCTGCCCTTGAATTGGCAAGAATTTCAACTGCCTGACCCGAAAATATAGGATGAGTTGCTGCTGCATAAACTTTTTTAGCACCATGATCAAGCAAAATATTTATTGCTTCAACTAAAGTACCGCCTGTATCAATAAGATCATCAAATATTATTGCATCCTTATTTTCAACATCTCCAACAATATGTTCAACCTCTGAAACATTATGTTCAGGTCTTCTTTTATCAAGTATTGCCAGAGGAAGTTCAAGCTGTTTTGAAAAAATACTTGCTCTTTTTACACCTCCGACATCAGGGCTTACAACAACTGCATTTTTAATATCTTTTTCTCTGAAATATTTTGCAATAATAGGTATGGCTGTAATATGGTCAACAGGCACATCGAAAAATCCCTGAATTGTTGCAGTATGCAGATCAACTACAATTAATCTGTCCATTCCTGCAGTCTGCAGAATGTCTGCCAGAAGTTTGGCAGTTATTGGTTCTCTTCCTTCTGATTTTTTATCCTGCCTTGCATATCCATAATGAGGCATGACAACATTTATCATTCCTGCAGATGCTCTTTTAAGTGCATCAATCATAATTAAAAGTTCCATAATATTGTCATTTACAGGATCGGAAGATGTTTGCATTACAAAGACATCTGCTCCCCTGACACTATCATTAAATCTTACATATATTTCCCCATTTTTAAATTTTTTTCTCTCAACCTGACCTAATTCCATTTTTAAATATTCAGAGACTTTCAGTGCCAGCGCAGGATTTGAAGAGCCTGAAAACAGCATCATTCTTTTATTGGTAGGATAATCTCTCATCTTGCAAACTCCCTTTTATTTTAAATTTTTTTTCTTTTTTCTGTATTTTACTGCTCCGTCCAGCTTGTTAATTTGTTTCCCCCTTGAAAAAGCCATGGCATTGTCAGGAACATCACCGGTAATTACTGAACCTGCAGCAACTATTGCACCTTTTCCTATCCTGACCGGCGGTACAAGCATAGTATCGGAACCAATAAATACATTATCATCTATGATTGTTTTATTCTTTCTGAATCCATCATAATTGCAGGTAACTGAAGATGCTCCTATATTTACATTTTTACCAATTTCAGTATCTCCTATATAAGTTAGATGCGGAATTTTACTGTTATCTCCAACAATTGACTTTTTTACCTCGCAAAATCCGCCAACTTTTACATTATTATTTGTTAATGTTTCAGGACGGATGTAACTGTAAGGTCCTATATTGTTATTTTTACCAATTTTTGCATCCCGGATAACAGCATTATTAATCATGGTATCATCAAGTATTTCAGAATCTGAAATTTGAACAAATGGACCTATGATACAACCTCTTTTTATAACTGTTCTTCCTTTTATAAAAGAAAAAGGTTCGATTATGACATCATTTTGTATTTCTGCATCGACGCCAATATAAGTAGAATAAGGATCAGTAATAGTTACACCTGAAAACATGAGTCTTTCATTTATTCTTTTTCTCATTAATCTTTGAACAATTGAAAGCTGAACTCTGTCATTAACTCCAAGAATTTCACTGCTGTCATTTATTAATAAAGCTGCTGCTTTTAAATTTTTAACATTAAATTTTTCAATTATATCAGTAAGATAATATTCATTTTGCAAATTGTTAGTATTAAGTAATGAAATATTATCAAACAAAGCTTTTGAGTCAAAGCAATATATGGAAGTGTTTATTTCTTTAATTAATTTTTCCTCATCAGTTGCATCCGGCTCTTCAACTATTTTTATTATTTCTTCCAATTTATTTTTAATTATTCTTCCATAACCAGCCGGATTATCCAGAAGAGCTGTAATAATTGAAACTGCATAACTTCCCTTTTGCTGTTTGTCAACCAGATTAATTAAAGTTTCACTTTTTATTAATGGAGAGTCGCCTGTAAGAATCAGAATGCTCTGCCAATTTTCATCAGCAAGATTTTTAATAAGATTTACTGCATGACCAGTTCCTAACTGATTTTCCTGATAAACAGTTTTTACATCAGAAAAATTGCTTTTAAGATAATCTTCAAGAATTTCATGGCCATAACCCGTAATTACATATATGTTGTCGGGGCTTAATTTTTGTGCTTCTTTTAAAACATAATAAATCATTGGTTTATCAATTATATTATGCAGTACTTTTGGTATGGAAGATAACATCCTTTTGCCCTTGCCGGCAGCAAGAATGACTATATTTAATTTTTTTAAAAACTTCATGCTAATTTTAAAAATTATTGGAATTTTTGCTTTACAAAAAACAAACCAGAAGATTTTAACATAAAAAAAATAATTTATCTAAAAAGTAAGATATTTTTTAAAGTGTTAATATTATAAAAATTCGCCGCCCTGTATTTCTTTTGAAATTATATTAAAGCTTTCATCAAGATATATTGTAATATATATTAAATTATTGCACTTATTTCCCAGAATTTCCTTTCTAAGAAAAAATGCAGTCCCCGATGGCGGATTATCTTCTTCATATACCCGTGAGAAATCACTTGTTCTTCTTAAATTAACATTTATTTCCTCAGAACATTTTTTGCATTTTATTTTTAATTTTAAAAAATTTTCATTTGGAGAATAGACAGAAGAAGAAAAAAATTGTTTAAAATTTTTTAAGAAATTTGCCATATTTAAAATTCTTTCCCTTTATTGCTGTTAAATTCCCTCTTGTTGTTTTCGTATTGAAACTAATCCTGTTTATTGCTGATTTTCATTGTGGATTTATTATACTAAAAATTAATCACATTGTAATTTTTTAATAACTAAATCTATAATTAAGACAAAATAAAAATTTATTTTTTCTGTAAACGTGAAAATTATATCAGAAAATAAGCAGCAAAAGAATTAAGAGTTATTTTAAAAAATATATGGTAAAAAAAAGAATTGATACAAGTAAAAACAAACTGCATCAGATTTATTATTTTCTTTTATTTAAAATTAAAAGCAGTTTATTTCATAAATTTAAAAAACCGCTTCTTACAGGAGTAAAACTTACAAATATATGCAATTTAAAATGTCTGCACTGTCCATTCTGGAGAAATGAAAAGAAGCAAAGCCTTTCATGGGAAAAAATTACACAAATTTTAAGGAAACTTCATGATGATGGAGTAAGGATAGTAATATTTGAAGGTGGAGAACCTTTGTTATGGAAAGACTTTAAAGAAAATAAAAATATAAATGATGTTATAAACCTTTCAAAAACTTATTTTTTTTCAACCGCGGTGACAACAAACGGGACAATTGATTTATCCGATATAAACAGCGACATCATATTCGTCAGTCTTGACGGACTTGAAAAAACTCAGAACAGTATAAGGGGAAATATTTTTGATATTATAATTAATAATATTAAAAATAACAGCGATAAAAAAATTATAATTAATATTACCATAAGTAAACTCAACATTGATGATGTTATTCCTTTAATAAAATTCATGCAGGGCAAGGTATTTGGAATAACAGTACAATTTTTTTACCCTTATGAGGATGTTGAGAATTTAAGCTTAAGTGTTGATGAGAAAGAAAAAATAATTAATGAAATTTTGACGCTGAAGAAAGAGGGCTACAATATTCTTGATTCAAAAGCTGCCTTAAAAAGTATGATAAGAAATACGTGGGTCTGCAAGGATTTTCTAATAGCAAGTGTTGACCCTGATGGAAGCATTAACTATGGATGTTATTTAAAAAACAGGGTAAAAAATATTTCATGCAAAAACTGCGGTTTTCTTGCTCATTGCGAAATATCCCTTGCATACGGATTAAATTTCGATGCACTGTTCTCAGCAAAAAACATATTCTGGGGTAAAGCTTCTCATGGTAAATCCTGACTTTCCTTTTTCCCTATTGCTGCGACATAATATATGTTTTTAAAAATTTCTCTATGGCTTTTACGGTTTCCTCTTTAACCTTTGGAGGACTTTGACTCACCCAAACGGTAAAGTTATAAAGTTCCTGCGTATTGACTTTTAACCACCTTTTATTCTTATAAAGAAAAACAAACAAAGTAGTCATAGCAATTCTTTTATTGCCATTTTGGAAGGGATGATTTTTAATCATAAGATAAAAAAGAATACTTGCTTTAGGTATAATACCCGGATAGAGATCTTTTTTTGAAAAACTTTGGAAAGGAGTAGCTAAACAACTTTCTAATGCATTCGGATAGCGAGTCAGAAAATCTGGTATTGGTTCATCAAAAGACAGTGCCTCGTGTGCTAATTTAAATGCTATATATTCTACATCTTTAAGAGTAATATTTTCCATTATTCCTTACCCAATAATTTTAATACATCACCATATTCTTTAACTGTTTTTTTTACAGCTTCATCAATCTCTTTCTTTCTTTTTGCACTTAATTTCTTACCAACAATATCATCTACATATTTTTTAGAAATAGCATAATTTCTCCCTATTTTTATTGCTTCTATTTCCCCTTTCTTTACCTTATTATAAACAGCGATTCTGCTTAATCCTAAAAATTTTGCTAATTGGGGAATAGTAATAAACTTATTATTTTTCATAATAACTCCAGCCAAAATATTTATTTTTATTTGTCGTGTTTTTAAATACTATATGATATATATCTATACATCGTAGACTCAATTGTATCAATACATCGTAGACTCTTAATGAAAGGTATGTATCAATACATCGTGAACTTGGTACAGTTATATTCTATACTGACCTCAAAAAAAGAGGAA
>JAMCSM010000161.1 GCA_023380915.1 Actinomycetota bacterium
GATGCAAGAAAGATCTATGAAGTTCTAAGGATTAAAAGGAACATAACCCCTTACATAATCAAGAAATTGTAGTGCCCACGCTGGACCTATTTTGAGCTTATTTTTACAAAAAAGTGCGGAAGTCGGGAAATAGAGAAAGAGGCACAAAAACTCTCCCCGGATGACAGCCATCTGATATGTCTTGACTGGTTAAACGGAAGAAGAACCCCATATGCCGATCAGAATCTTAAAGGAGCAGTATCAGGACTATCTCTTGGAGCAGATGCGGTAAAGATATACCGCTCTTTGGTTGAATCTACAGCTTTTGGTTCAAAGGCAATAATTGACAGATTTACTGATGAGGGTATTGAGATAGATGAAGTTGTAGCAATAGGAGGAATATCCATAAAATCTCCTCTTGTAATGCAGATATTATCTGATGTGCTTGATATGCCTGTAAAAGTACTTAAATCGACTCAAGCTGTTGCACTTGGTGCTGCTATCTTTGCCTCAGTTGCAGCAGGATACTATAAAGACATTGCAGAAGCACAGGAACGTATGGCAAGCAAAACCTTAAAGACATATAATCCGATACCTCAAAATGCGAAAATTTATAAGAAGCTATATGAAAAATATAAAGATATAGGTTCTCTTCTTGAAGAAAGTTTAAGGAGTCTTTAAATGGATAAAAATAAATTAAAACAGGCTGTATATGAAGCAAACATGGAGCTTGTAAATAAAGGTCTTGTAATATATACGTTTGGAAATGTCTCTCAGATAGACAGGGAACATAATATTGTTGCAATAAAGCCAAGCGGGGTTGACTACGACAAACTAAAACCAAATGATATAGTGCTTCTTGATTTAGATGGAAATATAATCGATGGCAATTTAAGGCCATCCTCCGATACTAAAACACATCTTGTCCTCTACAGAGAGTTTGTCCAAATAAGAGCTGTTGTTCATACGCATTCAAGATATGCAACGGCATTTGTACAGGCAGGACTTTCAGTTAAATGCCTTGGCACAACCCATGCCGATTATTTTTACGGTGATGTCCCGTGTACTGGTGTAATTAAAGACGAGATGATCTCGGATGATTATGAAAAACAAACCGGAAATTTGATTGCAGATACATTTAAGAACAGAAATATAGACTACAATGTTGTGAAGGCATGTCTTGTTGCATGCCATGGGCCCTTCAGCTGGGGTGCTGATGCAAAGGAGGCTGTATTTATAAGTACAGTACTTGAGGAAGTTGCAAAGGCAAATTGTTTAACTCAGCTGCTTAATCCTTCTGCTTTAAGCATTAAGAAAACGCTTCTCGACAAGCATTATCTGAGAAAACATGGGAGCTGTGCTTATTACGGGCAGGGGTAAAAGGACCATGCAGAAATGGTAATGATTCATCATATTTGAGAGGAATTCGCATCTCTGTAGTTAACAGGATGAGAATATAAAAAGGATCTCCAGATTCCGCTCTAAGGGTATAAAATTTCTGAAAAACTTAAGTTTTAAAACAACCTCATTTTCAATTTGCAGTATAATAAAAAACAGGCAGCGCTCAAACCAGGTTTGTAATTTTAAATAAATTTATTTATAATTAGTTGTTTATTTTAGGGCTGTATATTGTAATCTCTATGAATTTATGCATATAGGTATATACAGACGGTATATTCAGGTATATTTATGCTTGAGAAGCCGAAAGATGGAAATAAAATTTTATAAAGGTTTTAAAAGAAGTTTTAAATAGTTTAAGGAGGATTTCTAAGTTGAGCTACAGTATCAAGGGTCAGGAAAAAGTTGATAAGAACAAAATAAAATTAAATGTTGAAATTTCCGGCGGATATTTTAACAAATCCATAAATGCAGCTTATAAGGATATAGCAGGAAAAGCAAAGATACCGGGATTTAGAAAAGGTAAGGTTCCTTATCAGATTATAGATATTAATTATGGCAGGGATTATGTTCTTTCAGAAGCTGCAAATATTGCAATATCAGAACTTTATTCAGATATTATAGAAAATTCAAATCTGAAGCCTGTTGATTATCCCAAGGTTGATGTTGATGGTGAGTTAAATCAGGACAAACCTGTTAATTTTAATATAACAGTTGAAGTGGAGCCGGAAGCCGTTCTTCCTCAATACATTAGTATACCGGCAGAAGGTTATCCTACAGAAGTTACCGAAGAAGAAATAAATCAGCAGATTGAAAATTTAAGAAACAGGTTTGCAGCTCTTGAGCCTGTCACTGAAGGTGTGTCAAGTAAAAAATCTGACATAGTTACAATAGATTTTACCGGCACAATTGATGGAAAGGAATTCAAAGGCGGCACATATAAAGATTATGTCCTCGAAATAGGCTCAGGAGTTCTTTTAAAGGAAATTGAAAAAGCTTTAATAGGGATGAAGAAAGGCGAAGAAAAAACAGTTAGCGCTAAAATGCCGAAGGAAGTTGAGGATAAGGACATTGCAGGCAAAAAAGCTGAATTCAAACTGATTGTGAAGGAAGTAAAAAGAAAATCTCTTCCTGAAATTGACAGCGAATTTTTAAAAAACATGGGAGATTTTGAGACCCTTGAAGATTTAAAAAAATTCATTAAGGAAAATCTTGAAAAACAAAAAAAGGATGCAAGACAAAATAAGATTTTCTCTGATATTGTAAATTATCTGGTTGAAAATTCAAAACTGGATATTCCGCAGATAATGATAGACAACGAAGTTAAAGAGCTTTTAAATGATTTTGAACACAGACTGAAAGATCAGAATCTTACTAAAGAACAATATATGAATTACTTTAAGATAACCGAAGATAAAATAACTGAAGATATAAAAAATAAGGCTGTGTTTAATGTTAAGGAATATCTGATTTTTAATACGCTTGAAAAAGAACTTAAAGATAAAATTGAAGCTTCTGCGGAAGAGATTTCTTTCGAAAAGGACAAATTGTTAGGTTCTGCCAAAAAAGATGAAGACAAAAAGAAAATTGAAGATTATCTCAAAACACCAACCGGAGAAAAAAATATTATTGGATCCATAAAGCGGAAAAAACTTGTGGACTTTTTAATTGAAAATGCAAAAATCAAGGAGTTAAGCAAAAATAATTTAAGTGGTGATAAAAATGAAACTGATTAGAAATGATTATTTGATACCCATGGTAATTGAACAAACGAACAGGGGTGAGAGATCCTTTGATATCTATTCAAGACTGTTAAAGGAAAGAATCATATTTTTAGGCACATCCATAGATGATAACGTTGCAAATGTAGTAATGGCACAATTAATTCATCTGGATGCTGAAGATCCTGAAAAGGATATACAAATTTATATTAACAGTCCTGGTGGAGTAGTTACTGCTGCTCTTGCAATTTATGATACCATGCAGTTTATGAGATCAAAAGTATCAACAATCTGCATAGGGCAGGCTGCAAGTGCTGCTGCCGTTCTTTTACTTGCAGGAGAAAAGGGAAAAAGATTTATACTGCCAAATGCAAGAGTAATGCTGCATCAGCCTTCAGGAGGTATCGAGGGAACTGCAATTGATATTGAAATTCATACAAGAGAAATGATCAGGATAAGGGATGCTTTAAATAGTATTATAGCAAAGCATACAGGACAGGATCTGAAGAAAGTATCAAAGGATACGGAACGTGATTTTATACTGACTGCAGAAGAGTCAAAAGCTTATGGTATTGTTGATGAAATAATTTATAAAAAATAATTTATATAATTTTATGAAAGGTGATGATAAATTTGTCAGACGGGCAGGAGACAAAAATTGAAGGTTTAAAATGCTCATTCTGCGGCAAGCCGCAAAAACAGGTAAAAAAATTAATTGCAGGTCCGGGGATTTATATATGTGATGAATGTGTAGACTTATGCACTGAAATTATAGACGAAGAAGCAAAACAGGAGCAGGATACGGATTTTAGTGATCTTCCAAAACCGGATGAGATTTATTCCATATTAAACAATTATGTAATCGGGCAGGAAAAAGCAAAAAAGGTACTTTCTGTTGCAGTTTATAATCATTACAAAAGAATAAAATATGAAAATAAACTTTCTAAAGATGATATTGAAATTCAAAAGAGCAATATTCTTTTAATAGGTCCCACAGGTTGCGGCAAAACTTTGCTTGCTCAAACTCTTGCAAGGATTTTAAATGTTCCTTTTTGTATTGCGGATGCAACAACTTTAACTGAAGCAGGTTATGTTGGGGAAGATGTTGAAAATATTCTTCTTAAACTTATTCAGGCTGCCGATTATGATATTAAAAGAGCGGAAACAGGAATTGTTTACATTGATGAAATAGATAAAATTTCAAGAAAATCCGAAAATCCTTCAATAACAAGGGATGTTTCAGGAGAAGGGGTACAGCAGGCATTACTTAAAATACTTGAGGGAACAGAAGCAAATGTTCCTCCCCAGGGTGGCAGAAAGCATCCTCATCAGGAGTTTATCCAGATTGATACTACCAATGTCCTGTTCATTTGCGGAGGAGCTTTTGGAGGTCTTGAAGATATAATTGAAAGAAGAATAAATAAGAGAAGCGTTGGTTTTATCTCTGATAAAATTCCAGGGAAAAATGAAAGGGCCGATTTGATTCTATCTCAGGTAATGCCTGAAGATTTACTTAAATATGGTCTTATCCCTGAATTTGTTGGCAGGCTTCCTGTTATTTCCACACTTAAAAGTCTGACTGAAAGCGACATGATAAAAATATTAACGATTCCAAAGAATTCACTTATTAAACAATATAAAAAGATGTTTGCCTTTGATAATGTGGACCTGGTTTTTACAGATGATTCCATAAGAACAATTTCAAATCTTGCCTTAAAAAGAGGAACCGGTGCAAGGGGACTAAGATCAATTCTTGAGGAAGTAATGCTTGATATAATGTTTGAAATTCCATCCAGACAGGATATTAAAAAATTTGTTATTACAAGAGAAATTGTACTTGATAAGACTGGGTCAGATTCTTCAGGCAAAAATCTTGAAAATTTTGCAGATTCGCAGGAAAAACTGGCATAAGATGTAAATTATAAATCTTTAAGAATTTTTAAGTGATACTCAGATTTATGTCCTTTTAAAACAATATTTGTTATATTTTAATATTTGATTTTAAAAAGTGATAAATAAAATAATTAAAATCAGAGAATGTTTTCCATGATTAAAGAAATTACAGGTAAATACAAGCCTCAGGATTTTGAAAAAGATATTTATAATATCTGGCTGGAAAAAAAATATTTTCATGGAATTACAGGCATTTCAAAACCTCCATATTGTATTGTAATTCCTCCACCAAATGTTACAGGATTTCTGCACATGGGTCATGCATTAAACAATATCCTTCAGGATATAGTTATCCGTTATAAGAGAATGAAGGGATATAACTGTGCCTGGATTCCAGGTACAGATCATGCAGGCATAGCTACTCAAAACGTAGTTGAGAGAGAGCTTGAAAAGCAGGGAACTTCGCGTCATGAGCTTGGCAGGGATAAATTTCAAGAAAAGGTATGGCAATGGAGGGAAAAATATGGAAGCAGGATAATATCACAGCTTAAAATTCTTGGCTGCAGTTGTGATTGGGCAAGGGAAAGATTTACTTTAGATGACGGATATGTAAAAGCTGTAAACAGGGAATTTGTTACCTTATATAATGATGGTCTCATTTATAGAGGCAACTATATTGTTAACTGGTGTCCCAGATGCCTGACTGCTGTTTCCGATATTGAGGTAGAACACCAGGACAAACACGGATACATGTGGGATATAAAATATCCTCTTATTGATGAAAAGACAGGAAATCCCAGTAGCGATGAATATATTGTCGTTTCAACTACAAGGCCTGAAACCATGCTTGGAGACACTGCTGTAGCTGTAAATCCAAAAGATAAAAGATATAAAAAATTTTCAGGAAAGATGGTTTTTCTGCCGATTGCTGCAAGGAAAATTCCGATCATAGAAGATGATTATGTTGATATGAAGTTTGGAACAGGTGCAGTAAAAGTTACTCCTTCGCATGATCCAAATGATTTTGAAATTGCCAAAAGACACAATCTTGCCCAAATCAATATAATGAATGAAGATGCAAGTTTAAATGAAAATGCCGGCAAATATGCAGGTTTTGACAGATTTGAAGCCAGGGAAAAGATACTTAATGAGCTTAATGAAAAAGGATATCTGTATGGTAAAAAAAATCATATTTCTTCGGTTGGTTTTTGTTCAAGGTGTTCAAAAATAATAGAGCCGCGAGTTTCGATGCAATGGTTTGTCTCGATGAAGAAGCTTTCAATTCCTGCGATTAATGCTGTTAAAACCGGAAAAATAAAATTTGTTCCAAAAAAATGGGAAAAGATTTATTTTAACTGGATGGAAAACATAAAGGACTGGTGTATATCAAGACAGCTCTGGTGGGGTCACAGAATTCCGGTATGGTACTGCAGAGACTGTGATGAAATAATAGTTTCCGAAGAAACTCCCCTCAAATGTTCAAAATGCAATTCTTCAAACTTAATTCAGGATAATGATGTACTGGATACCTGGTTCAGCTCTGATATGTGGCCATTTGCATCACTGGGCTGGCCTGAAGATACTCCTGAACTTCATTATTTTTTCCCGACAAACCTGCTTATCACTGCGCATGACATTATATTCTTCTGGGTGGCAAGAATGATAATGATAAGTCTGTATTTTATGAAGGATATTCCTTTTAAGGAAGTTTTTATAAATCCGCTTGTCAATGATTCAAAAGGTCAGAAGATGAGCAAATCAAAGGGAAATGCAATTGATCCTGTTGAACTTATTGATAAATATGGATGCGATGTTTTAAGATTTACCTTAACATCTCTTACAACTCCGGGCAGAAATCTTCTTCTTGGGCAGGAAAAAATAGAAGGTTCAGGAAATTTTGCAAATAAAATATGGAATGCATCAAAATTTGTAATTTCAAGTTTGTCAGGTCTTGAGCAGGAAATTAAAAATACAAGTTTAAGTGATCTGGAATTAAATATCTGGGACAGGTGGATTCTTGAAAAATTAAATATAACAATAAAGGGTTTTGAAAAATATATAGAAAAATTTAATTTTGCCTTTGCATCAAGATTGATTTATCATTTTTTCTGGAGTGAGTTTTGTGACTGGTATATTGAAATTTCAAAAAAGAGGATATACGGTCAGGATATTCTGCAGAAAAAAACAGCAGCATCTATCTTAAATTATGTTCTTGAAAATTATTTAAAAATCCTTCACCCTGTAATGCCATTTTTAACTGAAGCAGTATGGCAGAATATTGTTCATGACGGTGAAAGTATAATGATACGGGATTTTCCGGCAACGCAAAAAAAATATTTATCTGTAAAAGAATCTCATGATATTAAATTGCTTTTTGAAATTATAAGTGCAATTAGAAAGATAAGATCGGAACATAAAATAAATCCTGCAGGGAAAATAAAAATTTACCTGACTGGAAAAACACAGAAAATTGACACGATAAAACTGTTTGAAGAAAACGAGGATTATATAAAATTATTATGCAAAGCAGATAAAATATATTATGGCTCACCTGAAGCACCGGAGTCATATATAAAAACCGGCACAAAGGATTTCGAAATTTTTATTTATATGATTAAAACTATAAATATTGAACTTGAGATCAAAAGGATTGAAGAAGAATTAAAAAAATTAAGGTTGGAACTTGGTAAATCCAGTGCAAAAATTTCAAATCCCCAGTTTATTTCAAAAGCTCCGGATGAAATTATAAGGAAGGAGAAAAGCAAAGCTGAAGAATTTGCAGGCGCAATCTTTTCTCTGGAAAAAGAACTGGATGCTGTTAAGAAATTGAGGAAATAATTTTTCAAGGCTGGCATTATTTTGAATTACAGGGAAGTTTGTGAATATTTAGACAATACTCTTATTTTTGGAATAAAACCTAATTTATTAAGGATTAATAAAATTTTAAATCTTCTTGATAATCCGCATAAAAAGGTTAATTTTATACATGTTGTCGGAACAAACGGTAAAACTTCAACTACAAAAATTACTGCAGCTATACTTAACGGCCATGGTTTTAATGCAGGCTATTATGTTTCTCCCCATATTTATTCTTATACTGAAAGAATTTCCATAAGAGGAAGCAAGATTTCAGAGAATAACTTTGTAAAAACTTTTAAAGAAATTTTTCCATTGGTCAAAGAAGTAAATAAAATGGATGCAGATGGAGAAATGACTCAATTTGAAATCCTGACAGCAATGATGTTTATAGCATCTTTTAATGAAAAGCTTGATGTTATGGTGCTGGAAGCAGGGATGGGAGGAAGATGGGATGCGACTAATGCTGCTTCATCAAGGGTAGTGGGACTAACTGGAATAAGTCTTGAGCATACTCAAATTCTTGGCAGTACCATAAGCGCAATTGCAAAAGAAAAAGCGCAGGTTATAAAAAACAATTGTCTTGCAGCAACTGCAACTGCCGACAAAACAGTTTTAAAAATCCTTGAAGACAAAGTAAAGAATACAGGATCAAAGTTGTTTGTTATCAAAAAAGATTTTGATATCACGAATATTAATGATAAGGGCATTGAAGGATTTCAGGCAGATATTAATGGAATTTTTAATATCTACAGAAATATTTATTTTCCATTGCCTGGAAATTATCAGCAAACAAATCTCTGCCTTGCAGCAATATTATCTGAACTTTTTGCAAATATTTACGGCAAAAAATTATGTTCAAAAAAAATAAATGACAGCCTTTGTTATACCAATATTACAGGAAGATTTCAAATAATGAGACGGGATCCTGTATTTATTGCTGATGCCTCCCATAATCCTGAAGGGATTAAAAATTTAATCATAAATCTTAAGAAATATTTTAAAAATGCTGGAAAAATAATTATTTTTTCCGTGCTAAAAGATAAAAACTATAATGAAATGGTAAGCTATATACTGCCGGAGTCAGATATAATAATATTGACTTCTTCCTGCACAGAAAGAAGCCTTTCAGCAGATGAGCTTGAAGAAGAAGTTTTAAGGCAGTCTGAAACATTTAAAAAAGATGGTTTGAAAAGCGCGCAGCTTATTTATAAAATTAACAGTATTGAAAATTCAATAAAATATTCTTTAAAAATTGCTTCTAAAAATGATATTATATGTTTAACCGGTTCGATAACCAACCTCGAATTTGTGAAATCAGAATATTTTTGATAAAATTGCTCGGGTGCTATTTTTTGCAGTTTGAGGAAGGATTTTGTTTTTAAAGTAAAAGATTTGGAGGATTGATGGACATTCTGAAATATGTAAACAGCATAATAGCATTTTTTACTAATCCCATCTGGAAATATCTGCTGTACGGGATTATTTTTATGCTTATAATAACATGGCTGTCATTTGTTTACTGGACTTACAGAGATTCAAGATTAAGAAACGCTCCCGCACCTTTCTGGGCGATAGTTGTATTTATTTTTAATTATGTCGGGTTAATTTTATATCTGATTTTAAGACCCCCTGAATACATAGATGATGTAGTTGAAAGAGACCTTGAAATCAGAAAGACGGAATTACTGCTGGCAAAAAATATAAAATGTCCTGCATGCGGCAGGGAAGCAAAGGATGATTTTTTAATTTGCCCATATTGCAGGAAGAAATTAAAAAATTCATGTATAGATTGCGGCAGGCCTTTAAATCTTGACTGGAAAATTTGCCCGTATTGTAAATCTGCACAATGACGGCTCAGTTTATTTTTTTAGAGGAAGGATTTTTAAAAATATTTATATATTTTATTTTTCAAATATTTTTGTTTTTTAAGAGGATGATTATTAATATGAATTAATTTAGTAATAGGGGAGGCTGCTATGAACCTAAAAACTGAAGAAAGAAGCAAGGCGAATGTTAAAACAGAAAACAAAGGTAAGCTGCAAAAAATCATTAAAAAAAATGTTGATTGCCAGGAAAGAAGTCTGGTAATTATCAAACCTGATGGTGTCAGAAAAAAAGCTGTAGGAAATATAATTTCAAGATTTGAAAAAGCAGGACTTGAAATTGAAAGAATAAAAGTGCTTGAAATGGATAAAACTATTGCAAGTATCCATTACAGGAAACATGAAGGTAAACCATATTTTGAACGTTTGCTGGATTATATGACAAGCGGACCTTCAATAGTAATGATAATTAAAGGTGAAAATGCCATATCAAAAGCCAGGCAGTTAATGGGTCCCACTGATCCTGCAAAAGCACCAAAAGGGACAATCAGAGGAGATTACGGATCAGATATTACAATCAATGTAATTCACGGATCAGATTGTACTGAAAACGCAAAAAAAGAAATTGATATATTTTTCGGCAATTATCTTTAAAAAATATTTAAATTTTAAAATTATTTTATTTATAAGCATTTTCTGCATAAATTTCTTCATAAAAATTAAAAATAAAAAAATGTTTGAATATTCACAAAAAATGTATTATTAGTTTATAATAGTGATTTTAATAATCAAGATGATTGTTGCTTAAATATTTTAAATAACTGTCAGATAAAGGTTTAATTTTGAGAAGAAGAGGAATTGTTGTCTTTTTTATAATTATTATCGGAGGCATTTTAGGTGCAATACTGGGGCATGTGCTCAAGGATATTGTGCCGATACTGGATCAGGGGCTTAAAGTTGGCACGGATAATTTAAGTTTGAACCTGTATTTATTTGATGTTAATTTCGGCATACATGTGAATATTACACTGGGCGCTATCATCGGATTGCTTCTTGCATTTTTACTGGCTGATGTTTTCAGACGAAAATAATAAAATCAAAATAATTTTAGCTTCTGCTTCACAGCGCAGGTCAGACATCCTGAACTTACTTAAAATTAACTTCGAGGTCATCGTACCTTTTAATTGTATTGAGGAAGTTTTTGAGGACCCATATAATACTGTAATTAAAAACAGCATAAAAAAATCTGAAAATGTTGCTGATTATGTTAAAATTAATGAATTAAAAATTCCTGAAAAAATTAAAGAAGCTAATTATAAAGATATATTGATATGCAGTTTTGATACAATTGTTTATTTTAAAAATAAATATTATTTCAAACCTGAAAATTTAAAGGAAGCTGAGTGTTTCATAAGCTCTTTTTCCGGCAAGACCCACAGTGTCATTACAGGTTTAAGTATTTTAAGTTATGTCACCGGAATTATTGAAACAGGGGTTGAAGAAACAAAAGTTACGTTCAGAAAATTAAGCGAAAAAGATGTGCAGAATTTTTTAATGAACGAATATGTTCTTGACAAAGCAGGTGCCTATAATATCGAAGGTTATGGCGCAATTTTAGTAAAAAAAATAAACGGATGTTTCTTTAATGCAGTTGGAATTCCGGTTTACAGGTTTTTAAATGTTTTAAAAAAATTCGGATATGATTATTATAATTTAAATAAAATTAAAAAGCAGTAAGGAGATTTAATGTTTGACTTTTTTTTAAATATTGTAGGAAGAGATATGGGAATTGACCTTGGGACAGCAAACACTCTTGTTTTTGTGAAAGGCAAGGGAATTGTTCTTGATGAACCTTCTATTGTTGCAATTGACAAGGATACAAATAGGATTTTAGCTGTGGGCAAGGAAGCAAAAAGAATGGTTGGAAGAACTCCGGGAAATATAGTTGCCATAAGACCCTTAAAGGACGGAGTTATAGCTGATTTTGAAACTACGGAGAAAATGCTTAGATATTTCATTCAAAGAGTTCATAAAAATGTTGCTTTCGCCAGACCCCGGATTGTAATATGTGTACCTTCAGGAATTACTGCAGTTGAGAGAAAAGCAGTGATTGAAGCTACGGAACAGGCAGGAGCCAGATCAGCATATATAATTGAGGAGCCTCTTGCTGCAGCAATAGGGGCTGATTTGCCTATAAATGAGCCGACAGGTTCAATGATTGTTGATATTGGCGGAGGAACGTCAGAGGTAGCTGTAATTTCTCTGGGCGGAATAGTGGTCAGCCAGTCTTTAAGAATTGGGGGAGATGAACTTGATGAAGCTATCACATATTATCTTAAGAAGGAACATAATCTGCTTCTTGGTGAAAGAACAGCAGAAAAAGTAAAGATTGAAATAGGTTCAGCTTTTCCTCTTGAAAATGAGGAAAAAATGGAAATAAACGGCAGGGATCTTGTTACCGGGCTTCCTAAAACAATAATTATTACAAGTCAGCAGATAAGAAAAGCACTTGAAAAAACAGTTGCAGACGTAGTTAATTCAATAATTGAAGTACTGGATGTTACCCCGCCGGAGCTGTCATCTGATATTATGAAAAGGGGCATTGTACTGAGCGGCGGAGGAGCTTTACTGAAAGGGCTTACTGAAAGGGTAAGCAGGGAGACGCATTGCCCGGTTTACCTGGCAAATGATCCTCTTGCTTCAGTAGCTCTTGGTGCTGGTAAATGTGCTGAGGATTTTGCAACTCTTAAAAGATATCTGAAGTATGCAAAACATTAAAAGATTTAAAAAATTTAAATTAAACAATTTAATTAATGGCTTCTCCAAAAAACAGTTTAAAAAGCATTATAATTATAGGCATAATTATAATAATTAGCCTTATTGTTATAACTGCCAGCTTCAGAGATGCAAATTTCATAAAAAGCTTAAAAACAAGAACTTCAGATATCTTTAAGCCTTTGCAGGAAAAAATATTTTTTGTATTTCAGCCCATTATAAAAGCAATTAATAACATTAAAAATTTCTTCGGGCTTTCTCAAAAACTAAAGCTTCTTGAACAGGAAAATGCCAGGCTGCTTCAGAATTATAGTGAAAATATTAATTTAAAAATTGAAAATGATTCACTGCGAAGCCTTCTCGATATAAGGCAAAGAAAAAATTATAAAACTGTTGCTGCAAAAGTTATCGGATACAATGAAGGAAAGTTGGAATCAGAGGTAACCTTAAATGTGGGTAAAAATAGCGGAGTTGTAGAGGGTATGGGAGTGATTAATGAAAAAGGATTTATTGGAATAGTTATATTAAGCGGCAGCAATTCCTGCAGAGTAAGGCTTTTAAATGATCAGCAGATGAGCATAGGCGCAAGAATACTTTCCTCAAGAAGTCTTGGAATGGTTGAAGGAAGTTCAAATAAAAAAATTTTTTTAAACTATATATCAAAATCAGATATGGTATATACCGGTGATATAATTATTACATCAGAATTTGGAACATATATTCCGCCTGAAATACTGATAGGAATTGTAAAAAAAGTTTCAGATTCAGGAACAAATCCATATAAAACGATAGAAGTTGAACCCTTTGTAAATTTTAAATCAATTGAAAATGTACTGGTAATACTGGAATGGTAATAAAATAATAAAATCTTTTCATATTTTTGTTTTATGAAAATTTTTAATAAGGTTTTTGATTTTTTTATTGTTATATTTTTTTTAATACTGCAGGTTGTTTTTGTAGCGCAGCTTAAATTATATTACATAAACTTCGACTTCATACTCGTAGTAATAATTGCAATAACATTTAAAAAAAATTTAACTGCTGCGATTCTATATGGTTTTTTTACAGGTCTTGTTTTTGATTTACTGACAGCTAATATTGTTGGAATTTCTGCTCTTATTTTTGCTCTTGACGCTTTTTTACTTGGAAAGCTTCAGGAATCAGGACTGAAACTAAAACTTGTCAGTTATGTTCTTGCAGTTTTCATGTTTACTGAAATTAATATAGTAATTATAAACATTGTTTACTATTTATTCAGCTATGATATAGATTTTGCTTCAATGGGACTGGATTTATTATTGAAGCCTTTATTTAACATACTCTTAATATTTATAATTTTTCCATTACTTCGGGTAAAGTTTACAGGAGAAGAATTAATTGAACAGCAGCACAAATAAAAGGCTGATTTTTACAGGTTATCTGGTAATTACAGCAGCAGTATTGCTAATATTAAGATTATATTTTCTTCAGGTAATGAGTGGTGAAGATTATGCAAAGGCAGCTTCTGAAAATATTACAAGAACAAGAACCACTGCTGCTCCCAGAGGAAATATTTATGACAGAAACGGAAAACTTTTAGTGGAAAGTGTACCAACAACTGCGGTAGCAGTAGATCCATTTGAAGTTTTAAAAAGAGATGATGTGCTGAGCACATTAAGTAAAAGACTGGGTATTTCATATTATGATTTAAAGGACAAACTTGAAAAAACAAAAACAACCTATATTGACAGGATAATTATAAAGCAAAATATTGATAAAGAAACCCTTGTATATCTGAAGGAGCATAGTCAGGATCTTCCCGGAGTTGAAGTAGTAAATATTTTCTTAAGAAAATATAACTTCGGTTCTCTTGCTGCTCATGTTTTAGGATATACTGGTGAAATTGATGAAGAGAAATTAAAACAGGAAAAAAATCAGTCAGAATATGAGGGTGGAGATCAGATCGGACTTACGGGTGTAGAGGAACAATATGAAGATATACTCAGGGGGATTAAAGGCAAAATTGTTTATGAAGTTGATCCGCTTGGAAGGCCATCAGACATTGTGGAACAGGAAAATTATGTTTTCGGAAATGATATTTATTTAACAATAGATATTGAGCTTCAAAAATATGTTGAGGAAATACTTGCAATTCAGCTTGAAGCAATAAGACAAAACAAAGTTGCAAAAACAAATGATTATTACAGGGCTGGCGGAGGTTCGGTTGTTGTTCTTGATGCAAAGACAGGTGAGGTACTTGCAATGGCAAGTTATCCAACCTTTGATCCGCAGGTATTTATCGGAGGAATATCAAGTATTAACTGGAATGAGCTAAATGATCCTTCCATGAAATTTCCGCTTAATAACAGAGCAATAATGGGATTTCCTCCCGGATCAGTTTTTAAAATTGCACCTGCATATGCCGGCTTAAGTGAAGGTGTTATTAATAAAAACAGTATTATATTCTGCGCAGGAACATGGTACGGGCTTGGAACTGACTATTCTAAAACATGCTGGAACAAGGGAGGACACGGCGGATTAAACATCATTGGTGGTATACAAAATTCATGTGATATTTTCTTTTATGAGACAGGGCTAAGATTATTTTTAAAGAATAAAAATTCAGATGAACTTTTGCAGAAGTATGCAAAAATTTTAGGTTTTGGAAGTAAAACCGGCATAGATCTGCCGAACGAAGATACCGGTATTATTCCTGACAAAGCCTGGAAAAAAGACAGATTTAAAAATGATAAAGCTAATTCAATATGGTTTCCGGGAGATACGGTTAATATGGCAATAGGACAGGGTGATGTCCTGGTTTCACCACTTCAGCTTGCTTATGCATATATGACTCTTGCAAACAGAGGGATTCAATATACTCCTCATATATTAAAAGAAGTCAGGGATGAAACCGGTGAAAAAGTGTTTGATTTTAAATCAGAAAAAGTTAACGATCAGGAGCTTAATCAGGATTATATAAACATTATTGAAAATGGATTAAATCTGGTTACTGCAAAGGGAACAGCCTCCAGTGCATTTAAACCCTTTCCTGTAGATAAAATACCGGTGGCAGGCAAGACAGGAACAGCAGAATTTTCAGGACGGCAGGACTATGCATGGTTTGCAAGTTATGCTCCAGTCGGTAATCCTCAATATATAGTAACTGTTATGCTTGAAGAAGCAGGTGGAGGAGGCAGAAATGCAGCTCCCATTGCTGAAAAAATTTATGAGTATTTATATCATATTGAAAGCCAGGAGCAGGTTCATTCAGTTGATAGTTTTGGAGATTAAATGGGAAAACATTCGAAAGTGGTGGTAAGTAAGGAAAAATATGTCAATACCGGTTTTAAAGATATTGATCTGGGACAGACAGGGAAAAAAGCCTTAAGGTTTGATATTATATTGTTTGTTTGTGTCATATTTCTTTCCTTATTTGGAGTTTTGGTTATTTACAGTGCAACAAGATACAGTCTTTCCGCAGGAATAACTGATCCAATGTATTATTTTAAAAGACAGTTGATATTCCTCGGGATTTCAATATTTGTTTTTGCCGGATTCCTAAGCTTTGATTACAGAAAGTTAAAAAGGATATGGATCATTATTTATACTGCAAGCCTGGCAGGTCTTATTGCAGTACTCATTTTTGGCTATGAAGTCAATTCAAATAAAGGCTGGATAGATTTAAGGTTTACATCAATTCAGCCTTCCGAATTTTCAAAAATATTTACAGTAATTTGTATTGCAGCAGTTTTTTCCAAATGGAAATCAGAGAAAAAAAATTCAGTTGGTTTTAAAAAAGTGGTTTTATCTTTACTTATTGCTTTTTCAACAATACTTTTAATATTATTTGAACCTGATTTTGGTCAGGCAATTATTTATTTTCTTGTATATACCGGGATGTTATTTGTTTCAGGGGCAAATTTTTTATATTTTATCGGCATTATAATAATTACAGCCGGGGGGATTTTTGCAGGCATCAGGATGGATATAATAAAACAGTATCAGCTTGACAGGCTTCTTGTGTTTTTAAAACCTGATGTTAAACCTGAAGGTGCCGGTTATAATTTGTTTCAATCAAAACTTGCTATAGGTTCCGGTAAAATTTTTGGCAAGGGGCTTTTCCTTGGAACTCAAACCAATTTAAATTATGTACCTGAGCATCATACTGATTTCATATTTTCAGTAATTGGCGAAGAATTTGGTTTTGTCGGGGCTTTTATTGTAATAATTATACTTGGAATAATTGTGTGGAGATGCTTTTATATTTCAAGGCATGCCAGTGATAATTTTGGTTCCATGCTTGCAAGCGGGATTGGTTTTATTATTATGACTCAAATGATAATAAATATAGGAATGACTATAGGGCTCATGCCTATAATCGGTATTCCTCTTCCATTTTTAAGCTATGGAGGCTCAAACCTTTTAAGTATCTTTATTGGAATAGCTCTGGTTGAAAATATATATATGAGAAGGGAAACCAGAAAAGAATATGAAATTGCTTATGAGGATTATAAATAAAATGATGAAGAAGGATTTCCAATTCCGTGATAGGGACAAAAGTAAGGCTGCAGAGATCAGGCTGGATGTTTCGAAAACACACAAGCTTTGCCCCAGCGAGTCAAAGCTTGCTCGGATTTAAGGCTTCGCTCTCCTCTGAAGAGAGGAACCCTGCCCGCTCAGCCTTCATACGGTTTTCTCAATCACCCAGCCTGATCCAATAATTTATTTGCAATCATGAAAAAGGAAATGCTAACAAATGATGAAAACTTTAAATTTTGCTGATTTTGAAAAAATACTTGAAGGAGTTTTAAAACCTGGAAGATATATTGGAAATGAATTTGGTATTAAGAGTAAAAGTATTTCAGGTATAAAAGATTTTGATACAAAAGTATTTTTTGCATTGGTATTTCCGGATGTTTATGAAGTAGGAATGTCAAATCTTGGCGTGCAAATTCTGTATGATGCAGTTAACAGTTATGATGATTATATTGCAGAAAGAGTATTTTCTCCATGGATAGATCTGGAAGCTAATTTAAGAAACAGTAAAATCAAGCTGTTCTCTCTTGAAAACAGGATATTTCTTGATGAATTTGATATTATCGGATTTAGCCTTCAGCATGAGATGCAGTATACAAATGTATTAAATATCCTTGATCTTGGCGGATTGAATTTAAGATCAAAGGACAGGCAAAATAAAAATCCTCTGATATGCGCAGGCGGACCTGCTGCAGTAAATCCTCTTCCCATGGCTCCATTCATTGATTTTTTTGTAATAGGGGATGGTGAAGAAATCATAACAAAAATCCTTAAAGTATTAAAGCAGTACAAACTTGAAAACAGGGATAAGACATGGTTTTTAAATAATATAAGGAATTTTGAAGGTATTTTTATTCCTTCGGATTACAAATTCTTTTATTTTGCTGATGGAAAAATTAAAAAAATAAAACCTGATTTAAAAGTAAAAAAGGCAGCAATAAAAGACCTTGATGATTATAAAATTGTTACAAATCCATTAATTGCAAATATAAAACCTGTTCATGACAGGTTTGTTTGTGAAATTATGAGAGGATGCTTCAGAGGATGCAGGTTTTGTCAGGCAGGTTTTACATACAAGCCTGTAAGAATGAGAAAGGCAAAAAATCTTATTTCTGACTGTCTGGAAGGAGTGAGCCGGAGCGGATATGATGAAATATCGTTTCTTTCTCTTTCAAGTGCAGATTACAGGGAACTGGGGTTTCTGGTTAACAGCTTTCTTGATTTAAATAAGAATAAAAAAATATCAGTTTCCCTTCCTTCGCTGCGGCTTGACAGTTTTACAATAAATATTGCTGAAATAATACAAAGCGGAAGAAAAACAGGGCTGACATTTGCGCCGGAAGCCGGCACACAAAGGATGAGAAATATAATAAACAAGAATATTGATGAAAGCGAAATGCTTGAATGTATAAAAATTGCATTTGAAAAAGGATGGCAAAAGATAAAATTATATTTCATGATAGGTCTGCCTTTTGAGAATGAAAAGGATATTGAAGGGATATCAGAATTAGTGAAAAAAATTATTTCAGTTGCGCAAAATATTCTGCCAAAAAACAAAACACAAAGATTAAATATAAATTTAAGTATAAATGCATATTGCCCCAAGCCATTTACTCCTTTTCAGTGGTGTGCACAAAATTCTGCAGAATGTTTAAACCGGAAATTTTCAAAAATAAGAAACAGTCTTCCAAAAAGATTTGTAACTGTAAGCTGGTCGGATCCTCAAAAAAGCGGTATTGAATGTGCACTTGCAAGAGGAAATTTAAAAGTTGCTGATGTCATAGAGGAAGCTTTCAAAAATGGAGCTAAGTTTGACAACTGGAGTGAGTTTTTTAATTTTGAAATCTGGCGCAATGCTTTTATGAAAACAAATACAGACATGATTTTTTTTACACAAAGAGAAACAGGCACTGATGAGATTTTACCATGGGATTTTATTGATATTGGAGTACGTAAGGAAGTTTTATTAAAGGAATTTGATAAGGCAAAAAATCTTGCTTTAAATAATGAGTGAAGAAACAAAAATAAGATTTAAATTCAATAAAATTAAAGAGTTCAGATATCTGTCTCACCTTGAAGCTGTAAGGCTGATAATAATGGCTGTAAACAGGACAGGAATTGATATTAAATACAGCAGTGGTTTTAATCCCAATCCAAAAATCAGCTTCAGTTTTCCGGTACCTGTCGGACTTGCAAGCTATGCTGAATATTCAGATATAGAGATCCATGGAATATTAAATGCACAGGATTTTAAAATGAAAATGAATCTTCAGTTGAAAGAAGGTATGAATATTCTTGAGGCTAAAAATACTGCAGGCAAAATTTCAAGCCTTATGGCAGATATCAAGTTTGTCAGTTATTGCTTTATCCTGAAGGATATAAATAAAAATAATGCAGAGAAAATAAAAAATGAATTATTAAACAGCAGTGAATTTTCCAACGCAATTTACAGTCAGAATATGGTTAAGGATGAAGATAACAGCGATATTGTTAAATTAAATTTAATTGGATATACTAAATTGTTAAAAAATAATAAGATTTTTAAATTTAATAATTTTTTAAAATATTTTAAATATTTGTCAAACAGTAATGGCGTTGTGGTTAAAGATTATTTTAAGGAAGAAGCCTATGTGTTAAGAGAAGGCATACTTAAAACTCCACTTGAAATTGTTTGACTTAAGGAGTTTGATAAAAATTGAGTAAAGAAATGCTTGTCAGCTCTGGTGACGGCGAGACTCGTGTAGCTATTATTGATGATGGTCAGGTAACGGAACTGTATTTTGACAGGAAGTTTAAAAAGTCAATAGTTGGAAATATTTATGTTGGAAGAGTGGAGAATGTTCTTCCAAGCCTGGATGCCGCTTTTGTTGATATAGGTGAAGAAAAAAATGCTTTCCTTTATATAAATGAGGTTGTGCTGGATATGGATTTTGAGGAAAGCGAAGAAATGCCCAAAAAAATACAGCATATACTTAAACCCAATCAACTGGTAGTAGTTCAGGTAACCAAGGATCCTTTAAAAAGCAAGGGAGCAAGACTAACCACTTTCATCTCAAGTCCCGGAAGATATCTGGTACTTGCGCCATTTAATGATGGAATTGGTGTTTCCCGGAAATTAAGTGACATTGAGAGAGACAATTTAAGGCAAATTGCAAAAGAAATAAAACCTAAAAACTGCGGAATAATTGTAAGAACAGCAGCAAAACTTGCAGACAAAAATACTTTAAAAAGAGATTTAAAACAGCTCCTGAAAACCTGGAGCATAATACAGAAAAAGATTTCCAAAACTTTCAAGCCTGCACTGATAAGTAATGAACAACCTATTGTTTTAAGATTGCTAAGGGATTTATTTTCAGAAGATTTCAAAGCAATCCATGTTGACAACAGAGAAATAAAAAAAGAAATTGCAAGATATTTTGGAAATATCGGGGTAAAGTTTTCAAATATAAACTTTTACTACGGACCTGATGATTTATTTGAAGCTTTTAATGTAAATGAAGTTATTGATAGCGCCATTGAAAGGAAAGTGTGGCTAAAATCAGGTGGCTTCATTATTATTGATTATGGAGAAGCTTTAACTTCCATTGATGTTAATACAGGAAAGTATACTTCAAGTAAGAATGCTGCTGAAACCATTTTAAGAACCAATCTTGAAGCAGCTGAGGCAATTTCAAATCAGTTAAGGCTTAGGGATATTGGCGGACTTATAGTTATAGATTTTATAGATATGGCAAGCGAAAAGGACAGACAAAAAGTCCTTGAAAAGTTTAAACAATGTCTTGATAAAGACAAGACAAGAAATGAAGTTTTGAATTTTTCAAAATTTGGTCTTCTTGAGATGACAAGGAAAAATGTTTCTGATGGAATTATTGGAACTTTATGTAAGCCTTGTCCATGTTGTTCGGGTACAGGGTTTGTAAAGTCAGAGGAAACAATCAAGTATGATATAGAAAGAAAGATAAAGACACTTGCAGCTAAAAATGCTGAAAAAGCTTTCTTTATAAAATTAAATACTCAAATAGCATGTCAGGTAATTGGACAGGGTGGAAGAAATTTAAGATCACTTGAAAACTTAACCAAAAAACATCTTATTATCAAGGGCGATGATAACCTTCCGATGGATGAGCTGATAGTTGCGGCAAAAGGAAGTTATAAGGATGTTGAAGATGCTTCCAAACCATTCAAAATAGGAGACTGTCTGGAATTACTGGTTGAAGAAACCTATCTGCATAATTCAGAAGATGCACTTGCAAGAATAGATGGATACATCATTCAGATAATAGGCGGAAAAAAATACATGGGAAAAAGAGTTACCGTTGAAATAAAAAATATCTCAAAAACAAGCGCTGTAGCAGAAATCATTAAATTTTAGCGATTTTAATAAAATTTAGCGGATTTTAGCGAATTTCAATGGATTTTAGTTTGACAGGAAAAATGCTAATATGTTAATATCAATGTTTGCATTATATGTTGCGTTGATTTCTTAAGCAAGATAAGTTGAAGTGCGGAAGGTTTATTTCATTTTTTTAAAAAAATTTATTTTAAGAAAAAGTTTTTAGAGGAGGCCCAAAATTTACGCAATAATTACCAGTGCGGGTAATCAATATAAAATTGAAGAAAATAAAAATATTGTTATCGAACGTATAAAAGGCAATGAGGGAGATAAAGTTAAAATTACTGATGTCAACTTTTTCAGTGATGGCGGCAAGGTTGAAATAGGTAAACCTGTTTTAAGTAATATTGAAATTGAAGCAACAATAAAAAAACAATTTAGAGGCGACAAGGTTATTGCTTATAAATATAAGGCTAAAAAAAGATATCATAGAAAAGTCGGGCACAGACAGAATTTAACTTTACTTCATCCTGAAAAAATAACCGTAAAAAAGTAATGGGGGCAAACTATGTCAAGTAAAAAAGGTGTTGGAAGCTCAAGAAACGGCAGAGACAGCAACCCTAAATATTTAGGTGTTAAAATGTTTGGAGGCCAGGCTGTAAAAGCCGGCAATATAATAGTAAGGCAAAGAGGTACCAAATTCAGACCCGGAAACAATGTTGGAATGGGCAGAGATTTTACATTATTTGCCAAATCTGACGGCATTCTTGAGTTCATAAAAAACAGCAAAAAAGGTAAAATAATAAACGTGCTTCCCGAAGCATAGCTTATTGTGCTATTGTATTATACAAGAATACAATAAGCTTAAGTTATGAACAGTTTTGTTGGGGTCTTTTATTCAGATTTATTCTCAAATAAGCGTGAAGATATGCTAAAAAATTTTCTCTCTTGCCAATTGAGATTATTTTGATTATTAAAATATCTTCCTTTATTTCATAAACAATTCTTATTTTCCTTTTAAATACATATAACTTGAAGAAGCCAGTCAAATCCATTCCAGCTTTATTGCCAAGTGGTTCTCCCATAAAAGGATTTGTTTCAAGTTTGATAAGTTTTTTTAATACAATTTTTTTTAAACTTCCATCAAGATTCTTAAAATCTTCTTTGGCTTCGGGAATAAGAATTACTTTAAACTTCATCAATCTTTTCTTTCTCAAGTTCTTTACGATTAAACCCAATTTCTGAAATTAGCTTATCAAGACTGTAAGTAGGTTTCTTATCTCTTCTTTCATTTATTAATTTATAAATCTCCATATGCTCAACAAGTTCAAAAGCTTCTTTTATTACTTCAAATTCATCAATTGGTAATATTACTGCTTCAAGCTCATTGTTTTTTGATATCACTATTTTTTCAGATTGCCCGGATTTCAGCCTATCCATAAGTTCGCCAAATTTTTTACTGGCTTTACTTGATGAAATTATTTCTTCTCTTAAATATGTAACCATTGTTAACCTCCGTAAAATTATGAGTAAATTATAGAGTAAAATATCATATAAGTCAAACTTAGTATTTGTTTTATCTGTAATTCAGACACTACCACCCCGAAACCATCATATAATATCCTCAAACTTAGAATTATTATGACAGATAAATTAAAAAAGCATATAAAAGTTAAAAATATTACATGAAGGCACTGGAAAATGAAGAAAATCCTACCCCAACAATCAACTATTTCTTTATACATTGCACCATATTCATCTAATGGTTTTGCCAGTGACGTTACCATTGTCTCGGCACCTTCATGAGTTATATAAGCGCCAACTCCTGCAACTGCTTCTCTTAAAAAATGAGGATTATCAATTATACAGCAAGGCCTTAGGTGATTGTCGCTTTGCATTTGTTTCTTTCTGAAAAGTTTAAAAAAGTCTGAATTTATTATCTCAACCAAGCTCTTGTTTTTGACATTATCTACACAAAGTGAATAAACACGCATGGTGTCCTGCATCATAAAAAATAATTTTAAAACAGTTGACAAATGATATTTATTTAGTATCATTACTAAGGAGGTTGTTATGAAACTGATAACAAGAGAGGTAGATTATGCCATAAGAGCAATTATTTATCTTGCAGAAAAAAAAGATGGAACAGTTTCGGTTGTTGAACTTGTTGATAAGCTTGATATAACCAGACCTTTTTTAAGAAAAATTATGCAGGTTCTTGCAAAATCAGGTGTAATTGAATCATATAAAGGGTATAAGGGAGGATTTAAACTGGCAAAAAAACCGGCAGATATATTTCTTATTGATCTGGTTGAGGTTTTTCATGGTAAATTTAGTTTAAATGAATGTCTTTTAAATAAAAATATCTGCCCCAACAAGGCTACCTGCATATTAAAGGAAAAGATAGATGACATAGAACAAAAGGTAAAAAAAGAGCTTGGATCAATAAACTTAAAATCTCTAATTAAAAAAATAATTAAAAATAAATAAAGGAAATTTAAAATGGCAAAAAGACAAATAATAAAAATTGATGAAGAAAAATGTACTGGTTGTGGAAACTGCATACCAGGCTGCCCGGAGGGTGCACTGCAGCTTATTGACGACAAGGCAAGACTTATCAGCGACCTTTTTTGTGACGGGCTGGGGGCATGTATTGGCGAATGCCCTGAGAATGCCATCACAATTGAAGAGAGAGAAGCAGAACCCTACGATGAGGTAAAAGTTATGGCAAATATTGTAAAACAAGGAAAAAATGTGATAAAGGCACACCTTGAGCATCTGAAGAATCATAACCAGTCAGATTATTTAGATCAGGCTGTTAATTATCTTAAAGAAAAAGGCATCGCAAATCCATTGGAAGGGGAGGCTGATAAAGGATATATGACGGAAGACAGGCTGCCATGCGGCTGCCCAGGTTCAAGAGTAATGGATCTAAGGGATAATAATGATACTGAAGAAAACATCGATGTAAAACAGAAATCGGAGTTGAGGCAGTGGCCGGTACAAATAACCCTGGTACCGCCAAATGCTCCATATTTAAACGGAGCAGACCTGCTGATTGCAGCCGATTGTGTACCTTTTGCTTATGGCAATTTCCACAGGGATTTTCTTAAAGGAAAAATATTACTGATTGGCTGCCCGAAGCTTGATGATGCAGGTTTTTATAAAGAAAAGATAACGGAAATATTAAAGCTCAATAATATAAAATCTGTAACTGTTGTGCACATGGAAGTGCCGTGCTGCTTTAGCCTGGTAAGACTTGTAAATGATGCACTTGATGCTTCGGGAAAAGATATTCCGCTGGATAATATAAATGTTGGAGTAAACGGGGAAATTCTTGAAGAACAAAGAGTCTGAAACAGGAATGGTTTTAGCATGATTATGAAGCGAGATGCGGCGCGATGCAGGAATTGTTCTTTTAGTAATATGTTTGCAAGGGAGCTGTTTCTATTCGATGGTAGATTGTAAGAACGGAATTTTTCAAGGTACGGTAAACAGTAATAGTTCCAAGATAATAGTCATACCGGAGGAGAATTTCCAGGAAAATCAATATAAAATCTATCAAGATATATAATTAGGGCATAAAAGACAAACCCTCGCCGGGAAGACTGTCAGTTGCAAATTCTTTTGATGACTACGGTTGTGATGATTATATAGATTGTTATTATGTGGATTTCTAAACCTATGATTTCTACAGTTTATATATACTGCTTGGAAAATGGCTAAAGATAGAATTATTCAGCAAGAAATATCAAAGACAGAAAAATTAAAACCAAGCTTTGCTTAATTGAGAGAATAAAAGCAGAATTTTTAAGCCTGAAGCGCATATTTTGAGCTTATTCCTGTTCCGACATAATACTCCCAATTTTTTTTAAAGTATTTTAAAAGATCACCAACCAGAATTGCTTTGACAAAGTCTATATTAATTTTATATAATAATAATGCATCCCTATGATGATGAATCATAGGACCCCATGGGTAACGATGTTACGGCCAGGGGTATTTTTTTTAATTACAACCATATGAAAAAATCTAAAGTTAGTTTTTACATTGATGGTTTCAATATTTATCATCGCATAAATGATATCAAAAAAAGACTGGAATATGCTACAAATGGTTAAACTATAGAAGTCTTTTTACATCTCTATTAAAATCCTACGAGGGGATATCTGATATTTATTTTTTTACAGCAATAACACAAGATTTTGGCATAGATACTGTTCAAAGACATAATAAATATATTACTGCATTAAAGTCTCAAGGGATTAAAATAGTAAAGGGTTATTTTAGTAAGAAGAAAAAATTGTGTAGAGTCCAGGATTGTAATTTTAAAGGTAATAAATATTTTGATATAAGAGAAGAAAAACAAACAGATGTAAATGTTTCTCTTTTTCTTTTAAAAGATGCTTATTTAAAGAAATATGATAAATGCTTTTTAATGTCAGGTGATAATGATTTTGCTCCTGTGTTAATAACTATTAAAGATTTATTTAATATTAACCCATTTTTAATTACTCCTCCTTATGAACACGGAGTTGTTAATTTAAAACCAATCGAAGATTTAAAAAGTGCTTGTTTTGATAAGAAAAGACAAAGATTTAATGTTATAAATTTGAGGTTCACTAATTTTATAGGGCACTCATTTCCAGAAAGAATATATGATAGTCCAGAGAAATTGATTGTAGAAATGCCCAAAGAGTATTCTAAATTTTAAATTTTACAAAGAAAAATTACAAATTATTTTAGATCTGGTATAAAATTATCCAGAAGATGTTCCCTAACTCAGAATGAAATTAAAACTTATCTTTAATTCCTCAAGCACACTTTTATATGCCTCGTAAGCACCATCTTCATGCTCATATTCTTTATCAAGTACATGCCATACATCATTATAATTCACACTAGATAATCAGGCAAAAATCCAAAGATAAAATTCTGAAGCAAACCTTCTTGTTGCATTTAAGAAATACAAACAAACTCAAAATTTCAATGAAATAGAGTTTTATTGTATATATTAAAAACCAATTTCATCTTTAAAATTGTCCATTTTTGGCTATTATATTTTACTCAGCAGAAAAAATATTTTTTTATTCAGCTTATTAATTTATAATAAAAGTGCAAGATGATAAAAAGTTATTCAGCCAGGAAAGCAGTATTTTATCTTTTAGGATTTTGATAAAAAATAGAAATAAAAATTCATAGGGCTGCCATTTGTTTTCTATAATTATTGGACAATATTTAAAATTAAATAATAGAAAGAAGCAATTGATGACTGATAAGAAAAAGAAGAATACTAAAAAAGAATTGAATATTTTAGACAGGATTAATACTGATGATGGATTATTTATCTTAAAGAGGCTTGCAGAAGAAGATGTATCTCTTTTAAAAAAAATTGAACACGCTGCATCAGAATATTTTAAGGAAGTAATAGTTGAAGATATAGCTGATGAAGTATTCTGGGAATTAGATAGTCTTGAAGTTGAAGATGTCTGGGACCAATCTGGTTCTACAAGTTTTGGATACGTAGACCCAGGTGAAAAAGCATGGGAAATGTTTGAAGATGCAATAGAACCATATTTAGATGAGCTTATAAAACGCCAGGATCTTGAAATGGACGAAGAAGCAAAGAAGTATTGTATGGGAATATTGAAAGGTATATATAAGTTTGAAAAAGAGTCAGAAAATGAATTTAAAGACTGGGCCGTAGATGCTCCTGAGCAAAATTTCGAAGAAGTATTTGATAAATGGAAAAAACATTGTACAAATCCAGATGAGATAAAAGAAATGAAGGAATTTATCGGGAAAAATTTCCCGGACTGGAAAATTCAAGAATATTAAAACAGCGCTAAATTAATTGAAAGAGATATAGTGATATGTCAAAAATAAACAATAAAGATCTAATTTACCAGATAGAAAGTGCGCTGTGTTTTGATACATTTATACCCTATAATAGTGCATCGGAACTGATCGTATACTTGCAGTTAAACCTGAAGAACTAGAAAACATCAGTCATTATATAATGGAAGAAGCGGCAGAAGCTTTACTCAATAAAAATTTAATTGTAGCAGCCAGGATTTATTGCGCAATGAGTATGCGGATACTTAACTCAGGAAAGAGCAAATACTATAATATTGCTTTAGGGCATTTCTTAAAGGTGAAAACCATATATACTAAAAATAATTCCGAGAAGGAGTGGCTGTCCATTGTCAGGCATATTCGTGAAAATCATGCCCGCAAATACTCGTTCATCCCGGATTTTGAGAAGTTAGTTTTAGGAAAGTATCCTACAATCCGGGAATCATTTATACAAAGAGCAAAAAAGAGATGGGACTGAAAATTAAGCCTATTGCGGTGATCTAAAAAGCAGAAAGGAACCTATATGGATTTTAAAAATAGAATTGAAAAAGTTATAGGTGATTTTGACACATTCATTAAGTTTGTTACATCCGAAAAACCACCATTATCTGTCAAAAGTGTCATTCTGCACCTCAAGTGTACCAGGTCTTTTGCAGCACCTTTGTACCACCCAAAACTATAATTAGTATTATATCCTAATTGTTTTTCAAAGAGCTATATTTTTTGTAAGGTTTGTTTTGTTCCC
>JAMCSM010000162.1 GCA_023380915.1 Actinomycetota bacterium
AAAGCGGGCTCAATTATTTTAATTGGGTATCCTGATCCTTATAAAATAGGATTTACAGTTCAACAACCCAATAATAATTATTGCTTAAAATGAATTTTAAATTAACCGGCAAAAGAGGCTCCAAAATGCATAAGCGGGATGAGTATTGCACTCCAGATTCCTACCCAGAAAATAATGGGCATAACAACTGCAAGAATTATTCCTGCAATGTCCAGCCCTCTCCCCTTAGGGCTTGACTCGCCGTTTTTAATCTTTACCAGGTCGATGATTCCGCAAATCAGCGCTGCCAGAGAAGCACCGGGGATGAATGCAAATATCCCGGTAATCAATGACGCAACAGCAAGACCGCTTGCCTTCTTTTCGGTTACCATTTCATCCAACTTTAATCAATTGGCTAATTACTGCCCTTTCTAAAAATAAAAGATTTTATTAAATTTATTTAATTAAAAAAATATATTTTTGATAGAAGTATTATCGAAACGTTATGAAAGCAATTAATAAAAATATCATTATAGATATTATAAATAATTACAAATAAAAAACAATTTTTTTTAAAAATAATTAGCCAATTGATTAAAGTTGGAAAACATAATATTACATTCATTGATTTGGTACAATTCATTAGGTTCAAATATATTAAATGCCGTTGATTTAATATATAATAAGCTACATCAAAATTTGGAATATTTTTGTTTTAAAAATAGATTTGTTCAAATCTTTTATTATTTTTAGAAAGGGCAGTAATGGACGATAAAACCAGGCAAGATTTAATTGAAATGTCAAAGAAAATAAGGGTTGATATTATAGAGATGCTCTGTGAGTCAGGTTCAGGACACCCCGGAGGCTCACTTTCAATAACAGATGTATTTAGCTACCTCTACTTTAGCGGAAAATTAAACCTTGATCCTAAAAATCCCTCACTTAAAGAAAGGGACAGGATAGTGCTTTCCAAAGGCCATGCGTGCCCCGTTCTTTATGCATCCTTGGCGGAAAAAGGATATTTTGATAAGTCGCACCTGAAGACCTTAAGAAAATATGGAAGTATGCTCCAGGGCCATCCGGATATGAAAAAAACTCCTGGTGTAGATATGTCTACAGGCTCGTTAGGTCAGGGGTTATCCTGTGCAGTAGGTATGGCGCTTGGTGCAAAACTTGATGGCCTTGGATGCCATGTATTTGCAATACTTGGTGACGGGGAATGCGATGAAGGACAGATCTGGGAGGCAGCAATGGCAGCAGCTCACTACAAGCTTGGAAATCTTATTGCCATAGTGGATAAAAACGGTCTTCAGATTGACGGTTATACAAAAGATATCATGAATACAGAGCCAATGTTTGGCAAATGGATATCATTCGGCTGGGAAGTAGTGGAAATAGATGGACACAGCTTTGATGAAATTGAGAAAGCAATCTCAAAGGGTATGGAACCAAAGGATAAGCCCACCTGTATAATTGCTGATACTGTAAAGGGAAGAGGGGTTTCGTTTATGGAAGACAAGTGTGAATGGCACGGTAAAACCCCTTCTGCTGCAGAAAAAGAAAAAGCTATATGTGATATTTGCGGGATTGATGCAGATTAGGAAATTGGGAAACATCACAAGAAGCATAACAATAAATCTAAATAGCTAATCTGTCAGAATTATGCCATCTGAATAATTCCAGTAAAATGATACAATACTTTTTTCCGGAAAATCTTTATAACTCTGGTCGTTTTTCAATTCTACTTTGACAATACCAAATTTCCTGGAATCTATATGAAGTCTTGTATCAGGTCCCTCGAACACTTTGGAAATAATCATACCGTGGTAGATGTTTATTCCGGAGTCAACATTTTTTAATATTTTATTTTTTAAATCGGGATGAAAGTCTTCTGATATGCTTATTTTTTCCGGCCTTATGAAAAAGTTAGCCTGCAGATTAATTTTACCATCACTTGTTAAACTATCTTCGATTTCAGGGCCGGCATTTCTTATGATTTCAGGATCAACAATAATTTCAATGCCATTTTGGGTAACCAGGCTATAATTGTCATCCTTATTTTTTTCAATAGATACAAAGGATATAAAATTACCTGCACCAATAAAATCGGCAACAAAGAAATTCTGCGGCCTGTTATATATTAAGTCAGGAGAGCCCTGCTGGATAAGGTTGCCTTCATTCATAACAACTATATTGTCAGACATTGTCAATGCCTCACCCTGGTCATGAGTTACATAAAGGAAGGTGGTTCCAATCCTTCTCTGGATTTCTTTAAGTTCCGATTGCATGGAAATCCTTAATTTCTTGTCAAGTGAAGCCAGCGGTTCATCAAGTAGCAGTATTTTTGGCTCTATAATAAGGGACCTTGCAAGTGCAACCCTCTGCTGCTGGCCGCCTGATATTTCAGGGATTCTCCTTTTTTCAAGCTCTTTAAGGTTTACAACTACCAGGATGTTTTTTAATTTTTCACTGATTATTTCTGCAGGTATTTTTCTTTTTTTAAGCCCATATATGATGTTTTCCCGCACATTCATATGCGGAAATAATGCAAGATTCTGAAACACCATACTGGTATTTCTTTTATTAGGAGGGATTCCTTTCATATCAACTCCGTCAATTATTACAGTGCCGCTATCCTGCTCAATAAAGCCGCCGATAATCCTCAAAATTGTAGTCTTGCCGCAACCTGAAGGACCCAGAAGTGAAAAGAATTCACCCTCTTTGATTTTAAAGGAAAAGTCTTTTACTGCAGTGACTTCACCATATTTTTTTGTGATTTTATCTAATTCAACGATATAGCTCATGTGAAAATTTCTTAAATTTCTAAATTATAAATAGAAAAATAATTTATAATTTTAACTATTTTTAAAACAAAAAAAATTCCATAACAAAAAATTATGAAAAATCAATAATTAATTTTAAATGATATTTTGAAATTTATTATATTTTCATTAATACTATTTTCTTACAAAAGAATTCAATAAAATAGATAATAGCTACAATGAATTAATACCTGATTTAAATATGCAACATAATTATAGTTTATTTGCATATTTAAATGAAGCAAATGTAAAATATTGCTCTTAGAAATGTTTAGGGTTTTTTTATTTTCTATTAATAACCCACCAACACCAAAACCAACAGCACAATGGACCCCAATAATTATTACTTAAACTACTAAGAGAAGTATTTTTGTTCCACAGATCTTTTGTTTTATTAATGTTTATCATTGATAGTTTATTTCTATAAATAAAAAGTATTATAGCAAAATTGCAATTAAAATAATATTATTTTAATTCAATCTATTAAATAATAAATTTAATTTTTAATATTAATTTAAAATTTGAAATAAAACTTTAGCTTTTTTGAATTTTTACAAAGTAAAATCAATTAAAATAATTTGGGAGTATTTTAATGTATATTTTTTAGGTAATTGACAACTGAAATTAAGGAATTTATTTAAATTTAGTTCAACTCAGCTTATGGCTTAGCTACAACAAATTGAAGTTAAAATCGGCACACGTTTCTTTTTGCCAAACTGCCTGTTTTTAATAAAAACAAGCTTAACTTGTCTACTTGATTATATACAGCGTCACACATTTGTACACGCTTTGATAAAAAACTTTTCTTCCCTATTTATAATTTGTCCATAATAAAAAATCTGTACTTTAATTTTGAGTTTTATTTTTAGTTTTGTAAATCATCACTTGGTTTAATTGTAAATTCCAGATATTTATAACAGTATAATATTTGTTAATAAATATTATTTTTGGAAGAATCTCCAAAAAGCGTGTTAATAGATATTACTTTTAATTAAAAATAATATTTAAGATTAAAATTAGAATTTCGGTTTTTAGCCATTTTTCTATATAAGTTTAGAAAATGAGATCGGAAGATTTACTATTATTTACTATTAGATAATACAATTTAGATTATATATAATTACCTCATGGAATAAAAATTTATCTATTTTAAAGAAAAGCAAAATATGACAAAAATTAGATTAATTCCAGATTATGTTGATACAAATATAATTAATAATACTTCAGAAATAGAGGTATATGATATTCTTAAAAATTCACAGGATACCAGTGATTGGATAGTATTGCATTCACTTACTATACCAAAGCATGCAACACAAATTTTTGGGGAAATTGACTTTTTAGTCTTAGCACCTAAATTGGGAATATTTGCCTTAGAAGTAAAAGAGGATTTAGGTTATGATGGTAAGACTCATTATAGACACAAGAATAGATATGGTGAGTATGAAGAAATAAAAGATCCCTGGCGGCAGGCTAATGATAATATGCAGTCTGTAATAAATTATTTTCCCTTACATTCATGGCAGAATAGTTTGCTCTTTGGTTATGGAGTTATGATTCCGAGTTCAACTTTTGCTAATGACTCCATAGAATTTGAAAAAGAAGTCTTATTTGATGAAAACTCACAAAACAATCCCATAAGTATTTATATTGGGGAACTCTCTGGTTACTTTAAAAACAAACTTCTCAAAAAAAACATAAGAAAAAATCTTCCAACAGAAGAGGACGTAAAAATAATAGCGGAACAGTTAAGGCCAAAGTTTGACTGCCCTGTTTTAGAAATTGAAAAATTAAAAAGGAGTAAAAATAAAATATTTGAATTTTCCAATGACCAGACAAGAATAATAGATTATCTTGTAAAAAGCCCACGCACATTATTTATAGGTCCGCCTGGTTCTGGGAAAACTGTGCTTGCCACATACTCATTAAAAAGAAGCATATTGCAAAATAAAAGAACGCTGTTCTGTAGTTTTAATAAGCTAATAGGTTACAGTGTTAAAGAACAGCTAAGAAGTTATAGTAAGAATTATGACTATTATGCCGGACCATTCAACGACTTTCTTGAAAGTATAGTGGAAACAAATTATGAGGCTCATAAAGATAAATGCAATATGCACGAATATTACGATACCATACTACCAGCTTTAGCAATTGAATTTTTACAGAATAGTAATTTTAGAAAGTATAAGTATCTAATTGTTGATGATGCCCAGGATATTTTCAGAGAAAATTATCTTAAAATTTTAGACTTAATACTTATTGATGGTTTAAGAGAGGGAAGCTGGCAATTTTATTGTGATTTTCGTGCATATTGCATATTTGTAAAAGATATTGATATAGAAAAAGCCATAGGAACTAATTACCTTACAATTCCACTTACGATAAATTATAGAAACAGCAAAAGAATAGCAAATGAAATATCAAAAGTATTTAATTTGAAAGATTACAGCCCATTTGAAAATAATGAAGAAGGTAAAAAATGTAAATACTACTACTATGACAGCCAAGATGAGGGTATAAAAATTCTTGAAGAAATATTAGAAAATATTAAAAGTAAGGATATACCTGCGAGTAACATAACCATATTATCAGCTCATCTTTCTCCGCATGAGAAAAAAAACTCTTTGGTATACTATTTAAATAAAAAGTATAAAGTGGAAGATATTTCCCTAGATGATTATTTGTTCTTCAATACCAATGAGACTACATTCTGTAGTATTTACAGGTTTAAGGGCATGGAGAATTCATATATTATCGTAATAGATGTTGATAATAAAATGGACACAAATATATTAAACAGTTTACTTTGTACTGGAATGAGTAGACCTCTATTTAGTCTGACAGTACTTGTAAATAATAATATAAGACAAAAAACCGATGAATTGTTTAAAAAGCATATTTGAAAGTTTTAAAAGTACTTGTAAGTAAGGAAATTATAGAGACTGTAATTATTATTTTTTCAACATTGGTATTGCTTCTACTAGGCAATTATCATTTATGAAATTTATTCAACTGAATTATTAGTAATGCCTTTAATTTCCTCAATTTCCTTATCTTCAAGTTCCAGGTAGTCAATTTTGGGTAGCGTTGCCCCGATAATCCCCTGCATATCGCCATACATCCCCACAGTATTTTTAATTACCCTGCCAATCTGCATTTCTCTTGTAGACCAGTTTTTTTGCATAGAAACTTTCTCCTTTTCAAGTCCTTCCTTCATTGAAACGAAAGCTTCAACAATAGCTTCAATCCTCTGCTTGAAAATATTGCTTGTAAGATAGTCGTAAATTGCGTCCATTTTTTCTTCTTTCCCCACCTGTGAGTTTTTAGCTATTGCAACTGCTACAAGGTTTGCTCTTATAATATCTGAAAATTCCATGGAGAATGGGTAACTGCAAACCCATATACCACTTAAATTGCAACAATTCTTTACCGATGCTGGTATGGCCCTTGAAACAATGACTGCAATTTCAGCTTTCTTTTCCCTCTGGTCATCTTTTAACTTATTTACCCATTTATCAGACCAGTTTTTTGTATTTTTAAATTCCCAGATTATTGTCCCGCAATAATTGTTTGAGTAATTTACTTTATGAATGATATCTGCCCCTTCAACTCCTTTAGGAACTGCGATTATTTCATCATTAGGAAATTTTGTTCTTAGCATATCTTCCAGGTCAAGCTCCATTATTTCACCCTGGGCTTGCATAGAGCCCTGCTCTGCTTTTCTTTTTAAATCTCCTATCTGCTCCTTTAAATCATTTATTGCTTTATCTTTTTCAAGATCCTTTAACCTTTGTTCTCCTAGTAATTTTTCTTTTTCCTGTGCAATACCTCTTTCTATTTCAAGGTTTAGACTTTGCTCCTTTTCTTCAACTTCCCTCACTCTTTTTCTTAAGGCAAGTTCATCTTCAGAAGCTTTTTTAATCTTCCCATCCTTTTCTAAAAGCTGTGCTTTTAAGTCTTGCATTTCTAGCTGGAATTGCTCAGCAATTTCCTTTTCAGTTTTTTGTTTTAATTGAGCCTTTTCTTCTACATATTTGCCTTCAATTTCCTTTTCCAGTTCTGCTCTATATTGTTTTGATATTGCTTCTGACAGTTCTATCTCAGTGCCGCATTTCGGGCATATGATTTTTTGACTTTGCATATTGATCTCCTCACATAATAAGATAATATTCTAATTATTTATTAATGGAGCTTATATTTTAACAAATATTTGTGACAACATATTGTCAACTATACTTTTTCTATATCCATACCGGCAATTGCCATTCTTCTATTGATACTTATTTTTAATTCTAATAATAAATAACATTATAGTCTTATATTAATTTCATTTAAAATTAATGATTTGAAATTTACGGAATAGATATTTTCGCAGTGGCTGACAGATAGGTTTTAAATATGAAATACAGGCAGATTGATTGCAGGCTTTAATGGTTTTTTGACAGGGTATTTATCACTGCTTGATAATGAGGGATGGGTACCTTTCAATTGCTATCTAAATAATGGATGATATTTTAAAGCTATAACTAAATCTAGAATTTTATATACTAATAGAAATTTAGAATCTTCTGCATCTGTTTTTCAAAAATATTTATTTTACCAGCAGAAAGAAGAGATAACTTTTTAATTTCAAACCATTTAAAAAGGATATAATCTCATATACAGATTAATGCACAACTACTGCTTCTAATAATTAGTGCCTTTTTTAAAGTATCAATTAATAAAACAGTATTTAGCAATATTTAATATTTTGCTTATTTACAAATATTTTTTTAAAATACCAATATTAATATTAATTTTTATTATTTATATGAACCTAGAAAAAAAATTTCATTTCGCAATGGTCAATCTTTATGATACTGCTAAAAAAGATTGTGGATATAATGCTGTAAGATTTATGCAGGTGCTTTCTGATATGGGTGGCCTAGAAACAGCAAAGCAATTAATTCTAAAAGAAAATGAGACTTATGGATTTGAAAGATTATGGGAATTAAAGCGACTTGATCTGTCAGTAGAAGCCCTGGTACTAAATCCAGAATTTGAAGACCTTTTTACTATTGAAGAGCGGAAAATCTGTAAAAATAGGCTGAAAAAATATGGTTTTAGTATTTGATAATGAGTAAATTACAATTTTACTTTTTTTTAAATAGGAGGGTTAAATAATGATAGAGTCTTTTTATAAAGATGATGAAAACTATTTCAAAACATTAAGAAAATACATACCAAAGAATAAGGGATATGTATTTAATCATTATACAAAAGGATTCGATACTGAATATAATAAATTCCATAAATTCGATTGTATAACACTCCCAAAAAAGGGCGACAATAATGCAACTAATTATGAAAAGATATGTAGCGAGGATTTCTTTGAACTCTACAATCACCTTAATGATACATATGGAAAAATAAATGAATATTTTTCATATTGTCAAACTTGTAATCCTGGACCTTAATTCATATAAATACTAAATCTATTTTTTTAGTTCGTAAAACAACTTATAAGAATTAATTAGAAAAGAATGGGTAAGGTCAATTTCAATTTCTTCTGGTTTAGTTTTAAAAAATATAATGGAATTTCATAATAAAATATATTTTATTTAAAAATATTTAAATGGCTCTGAGTTCTTTATGAAAATTTCAAACATTTGGCGACTTTTGCGGATACTTCTTATCTTTTCCCGCAAACCAAAAGTAAAAGCCAAAGAGATTTCCGAGGATCTGGAAATTTCTGTGCGCCAGGTTTATCGTGATATTGAATGCCTCAAGCTTGCTGGAATCCCTGTCTATGCTGATAAAAATGGTTTTACACTCATACCTGATTTTTTTATGCCCAAAATAAGCCTTGATATCCCCGAAATTTTAACTTTATTTCTTTTATGCAGCTCAATAAAATCACAGAAGGGAACTCCATATAGCAATCTTTTATCTGTTGCCTGTGATAAAATCCTTAATGCAATTCCCGAAAGCATCAAGAAGGTATTCCTGACATCGGATTATGATGCCATTGTGGATTTTGGCCTTGAGACAAAAGTTGACTATAAAAAGATCGATGAAATGTTCAAGCTTATTTATGAAGCAACAATTGCCAAAAAAAGGGTCAGCCTTGAATATTACAGCATGGAAACAAAAAAGCTTGGTAAAAGAATGATTGACCCTTATTCTTTTAAATTTAACTTTGGTATCTGGTACCTGGTTGGTTTTTGCCATCTGCGGAATGAGGTTAGGACCTTCAGGATCGACAGGATAAGAAAGATTGAAGTTCTTGATGAAAATTTTGAAATCCCTGAAAGTTTTGATATGGATGAATATTTTAAAGGAAGCTGGGGAATAATAAAAGGCAAGAAAACAAAAGTAATTCTTAAGTTTATAAAAGAGTCTGCAGATTTTGTTGCAGAGTGCATTTGGCACCCTTCCCAGAAGCTTACAAAAAATGGAGACGGTACCTTAAGTGCTGAATTCGAAGTTGAAGGTTTGAGTGAAATCAAGATCTGGATACTTGGCTTTGGTGAAAATGTAGAAGTTATTGAACCAGAGGAGCTGCGGGAAGAACTAAAAAATACTGCTGTAAAAATTAAACAAATTTACTCCTGATATTAATTTTCCATCCCTGGCATATAGTTGTCAAAATCCTAATTTATAACTACCTCTATAATGCCTTCTTTGTAATGCTTTATACAAAGTAAGAAAAAATAATAAAGAACTAAAGACAATAGGGGATGATAGTTATAAATGAATACTGAAGTTGCAGATTTTATTTCAAACATAAGATTAGGTGAAATGAAGGAATATGAAAATATTTCTGTTATTCCGATATTTCTAAAAAATGTGGCTGGACCCCAATACATCTCACTGGATGAAGCAATAAGCTTAAGAGTGTTGAAAATAAAAAAGGTAAATACAAGTGGCAGTGTACCTGAGCTTATTGCTGAAAATAATGGGCAAAAGTTAATACTCCTTCTTGATGGAGAAGAGGTGATAGGTGCAAAAAAAATAGGGTATTAAATGCAACAATTCTCCTTAACTACATGTCCAAGACTGTTATTCCAGTAAGCTGTGTAGAAGCACACAGGTGGAGTTATATTTCAGAGGAATTCGCAGCATCAAAGAATTTGCTCAATTATAATATCAGGATTACAAAACAAAGTTCTGTCAATAAATCGCTTAAAAACTCAAACTTGTACATGTCCAATCAGGGAGAGATGTGGAATAAAATTGATGAAATGTCTGACGAAATGAAAGTAAATTCACAAACAAAGGCTATGAATGATGTTTACAAGATTTTTGATGAGGATTTAAATGAATATGTCATAAGCCTGCCTGCTATATCAGGCCAGAGTGGCATAATTGTATTTATTGATGGAAAAATTGCAGGGCTTGATATTATTTCACAGCCTGATACTTATAGTAAACTACACTCAAAACTTATTAAGAGCTACTGCATGGATGCCCTCCGAAAGGAATTAATAAGGAAAAATAAAAACATAGAAAAAAGTCCTAAATCAAAGAAAGAACAAAATGAATTGTCAATAGCTTCAATAGAAAGAGCAAAATATTTCCTGGAAGAAGTAAAACTTTGCAATGAGCGCTGCTTTAAATCAGCAGGCCTTGGAGATGATTACAGATATGAAGGCCAGTTCATTATTGGCTCAGTCTTGCTCTATAGTGATGCAGTTTTCCATATGTCATTTTTTAAAAATGATGATCCTAGAGTGGCGGGAAATCAATCAGGAAATATACAGAGCTACAGGGATAGGATGCGAAATAAGTTGATTTAATAAAAATATTTCTTTCTATGACAAACAGTTGGCAAGATTGATTTAATATAATGATCATCGGTTGGAATTAAAGTATTAAATTAATAATAGAAATTTTAGAGTTAGCTGGAAAGAGAAGGCTGTAAATTTATTATGGTCTTCGCTTCTTTTTCGAAGAAATTGAAGGGAGGATCATTTTATGGGAGATGTACTAATGGAATGTTCGGTCTGTGGTATGGAGGTAAGATGTTCTCTTTATAAAAATCATATATGTCTCGGTCATAAATTAGATGAGATAGAAAAAATAGAAGCATTATTAGAAGGATTATTTGCAGATGAAGAATTTAATAGTTAAAATTTTTTATGATTAAATTGATTTCAGGATGAAAATAGTTCTAAAGAATAATTTTCTAAATGGATCGGTGGTTAAATGGAAAATGTAATAATTAAAGGAGATTTCCCTGAAGGCTCAAATATAGATTTTACAAATTATATCAGTAAAGAAGATATAGAGATCTCATGGGCAGAAGGTTGGAAAACAAAAAGTTTTACGCTAGAGGGACAAGTTGACAGAGTAGAGATAATAAACAAAGATGCAGGTTTAACACCACTAGAAGGAGGAATAATAGGCGGTTCAGTTGGCAGGGCTTAATGGTTTTCTTGCAGGTTATCTGTCTTTAGCTGGTGATGCAGAAGGTGTTGTTTTTATCTGTTATTTAAAAGATAGTAGATATTTTGTCGCTCATGCCAGCTCCGAAATCTATAATAAGTTATTGGAATTCAGCCATGGATAAGATAATTTCAAAATCAAAATATATTGCAGGGTTGCAGTGCCTCAAATATCTTTGGTATCTTATAAATGAACCAGATGTAATACCGCCATTTGATGAAGTAATACAATTCCGTTTCCAGCAGGGGCATGATGTAGGAAACCTTGCAAAGTCCCTATTTCCTGGAGGTATAGAGATTGAACATGGTGTCGATATAGAGGCAGAGCTTGCAAGGGCAAGAGAGCTTACAGGTCTTACTACCATCACTACTTCCCCCAGGCTGCCCTTCTTTGAAGCAGCATTTACCTATAAAAACTCATTTGCCCGCGCAGATATTCTTGAGCCCACCGCCAACGGTTCATGGAACATAATCGAGGTAAAAAGTGCCTCCTCAATAAAAGATATAAACATACATGACGTATCATTCCAGAAATACTGCTATGAGGGAGCAGGCCTTAAGATAAACAGATGCTACTTGATGTATCTGAATAAAGACTTCATAAAGTATGGCCCGATAGATCTGCACAAGTTCTTTGTAATGGAAGATGTAACAATCCAGGCAGAAATATTGCAGGATTCAGTCGAGGATAACATTAATCAGATGCTTGATGCAGTAGAAAGTTCAACCTGTCCGGACATAAGCATCGGTAAGAACTGCTACAATCCATATGAGTGCCAGATGAAGCAGGTATGCTGGAGTGACTTACCAAAAAACAATGTCTTTGAGCTTTACAGAGGAAAGGATCTTGCTTGCTATTTTTACCAGAACGGTATAACCCAGATCTCACACATAAATGAGACTTCCATGCTTGATACAATTCAGGTAAAGCAATACAAGTCTGTTACACAAAACTGTGCAATCATTGACAGGGATAATATAAGGTTCTTTTTAAATAAGCTAAAATACCCCTTATATTTCCTGGATTTTGAGACTTTTGCAACCGCAATCCCACTATTTGACGGGCTTAGGCCTTACCAGAATATACCGTTTCAGTTCTCTCACCATATATTGCAAGGCCCGGAAGACATACTCAAAAGCCTTAATTTTCTTGCTGAGGATAATGGAAAAGATCCCAGGAAAGATTTTCTTGAAAGCCTAAAAAAAGCTCTGGGTTATGATAGCGAGACAAGTGATGTTTCCATCACCAGTTCGATTCTTGTCTATTATGAGTATTTTGAAAAGAATATCTTAGAGAAACTTGCAGAGGCATTTCCAGAACATGCCTGGTGGATAGAAGATACAGCTCGACGTATTGTGGATCTGTATGAGCCTTTCGGCAAATTCTATTACTACAGCTCTGATCAGAAGGGAAGTGCTTCACTGAAAAATGTCCTGCCGGCTCTTACTGGGATAAGTTATGATGACATGGAAATAAAGAACGGCCAGGAGGCAAGTATAAGGTATTTGAATATCACTTTCCTGAAAGGAAAGGTCCAGCCTGGTGAAGCTTTGGTGGTGAAGATAAGAAAGGATCTTTTAGATTACTGCGGGCTTGACACTGAGGGGATGATTTATATACTTAGGGAGCTTTATAAGATTGCTGAATGGAAATAGATAAAAATGATTTGGTTTCTTATTGTTCTAGTAATAATAGTAGCCTTAGGTTTTGGTGCATTCATTATTTTTTTAATTGTGAAATTTTTCAAATGGTTGTTTTCAACACCTAAAAGTACACCAGTAGTAAATGCTAATCCAAATATAGATAAAATAACCAACTCGGTTGAATTTAAGCAATTTAGTTCGAACAGGATTGAGTATTGGAATAAAATAATTAAAGAACAAAAATCTGCTGGAGTATTTGATGAAACTAAAAGAATATATGAAACAGGAGAATATAAGGGTATAAAATATAGTATAATTCATGATACCGGAGGTCCTATAGATAATGAAGATCCAGCAGATCTTTTAATTCAAATGATTATATTCTCACAACTTTAAATAAAAAAGGAATTTTATGATAGGGGCAATAATGTTTGATATTCCAAGCTCAATTTATAAGTCTGACAATATAAAGTCAACTGATTTTGATTTGATTTTGGATCTGACTTTTTTATAAATAATACTATAATGATCATTGCAACTGCTGACTGTATTAGGAAATTTCACAGTATACTACAAAAAGTATTTCAAGAATATCTAGGTGGAGGTTATGGGGCAATGTTTAATTAATGGGGCTAATCAGACAATTTTGAATCTTACAATAGTTTTGGAAACGACTCCACAATGGAATTGGAGGAAATTGATACCTGGTAATTTAAATTCACAAGGAATCTATTAACAGATACCCAAAAATATTATCTAATATGTTAAGATTCAAATATTATATTTTTATTTAATATTATTTATGAAAAGCTTCGTATTATTTTAATATGTAATAAATTTTATAAAAAAGATTAAGGAATGAAAAATTAAAATATCTATGTTGTTATAAAAAAGTTAATTTTAAAATTTTATTTATTAAATTAATCTAACTAATTATATTTAAAACAATGAAATTTTTTAAAAAAATAAAATTTTTGATAATCAAGTTTTTTAATAGCTACTTTCAAATCAAAAAATCAAAAAGTTTAGAATCTCTTAGTAAAGAAAGTAAAGATCTAGAAAAGCCACCTTCTGAAAAGCAAGTATCAAATAACACAAAAATAAAAGTTAATTGTTTTAAACTAAAATCAATCTCAGAACAAATTACTTCAGAAATACCAGATTCAATCCAAATTAATACCCCAATTGATACAGAAGAAAAAATAATCAAAGAAGAACCTGGACTTATAAAAATATCCCAGAATAATGAGTATAAGAATTTAAAAGAGCTAGAAGAACCCGAAGGTGATACTTCACTAATAGAGGATATTTTAATAAAAGAAATATCAAAAGATAAACCCTATAAACGTCAGGATATTGAGAAGATAATAAAAAAAGAAGAGAATATACAGGATTTACAAAAAAATATCTCTGTCAAACCTGAGTTAAAAAAATCCAGCAATAAACAAATAAATTTAGGTGAAAAAAGAAGATATAAGAGAAGAATAAGTAAAAGTTCTGATAAAGTAAAAATATTATCAGTTGAAGAAAAAAAAGAAGAGAAAGAAGATGCAAAGAAAAAAAACATAATCCTTAAACCATATATAGAATTTGAGCTTGATAAGCAAAAAATTAATTTAGTATTTCCAGAACAACAATTCACTAATATCAATTACCCAACAGAAAATTGGTCTTATAAATTACGACTAAATGGTATTGAAGTAAGTCTTCCTGTCAATATTGAAAAAATAGAAAATACTTTAATAATTAAAAAAAAGACACATAAAATTGAAGAACCAATTGAAAATTTAACTATAAAGTTTCCAAATTTTTTTAATTTTGAAGAATTAGATTACATACACAGAGATAAAGATATTTATATTTTTACTTCTTTTAGCAGTAAAAAGTGCAAGATGCATTATTTGTATAATGCTACAGGAGGTGTAAATCCTATACCTAGAAAAGATATTTGGGTTTTATTAAAGGATAATTGTGATTTTATCACTAATCCAAATAATACTGCTGAACTTTGGTTTTGGGAAAAATATAGGCCTGCATTTTTTAAGCTAAAAGAAATAAATGAATTAATTTTTCAAGATCATTCAGGAATATTAGTAGAAATACCATATGAAAATAATTTTATTCTTGAAGGTTCAATTATTAAAGATGGGTTATTTGATGAGTCCCCATTGTTTATAGGAAATTTAGCTCTTTTAAATTCTAAATATGAAAATCCAGATGGATGGAATATATGGATTCAGAATAAGCAACTTGGTCATGATAAATTAATTTCAAATAACTGGACTGGTACCAAGCCTTTAGAAATTAAGTTTTCTGACTCCCTGCCCTGTAGATTCGGTGAATTTCAGCTTTCAATATGCACTAAAAATAGCAAAAAACCTGTTGATATTATATTTTTTAGATATATAGAATTTATAGCATTTAATTATAAAAATTCCTTAATATTACCTTATGAGAATGGCCACAAAGACGAAAAAATCCAAATTCTTTTTAATGAAGATTCAGGTGATTGGAAAATTATTACTCAAGATACTACTGAAAAAATTAAAGAAGGTTATGAGTTAATAATAAAAGAAAAAGATGTGGCTGACTTTAACATAGCTAATATTCATAATCCACGTATTAGATTACCAATAAGAATTCGAATTCCAAAATTGCTATGGAAATTATCTGAAAATAAAAAATTTGTTGATAAAGAAATAGATTTAACTAGAGATAATATAATGATAAATCAAAATTTATTTTACATGCCTATATTAATACAGATATACATTATGAAGCTGAGGCTGTTTTGTTACAAAATAACCAAGAATTACAGACACTTAAACTTAAGAAAAACAAAGGAATTTATAGTTGTCTCTTAAGTCAATTTGCTGATACAATTTCAAGCGCTAAAAGTACTTTAGGGCTGCTATTAAGATTTTATGAAAATAAAGAATTCATAGCTGAAATAATTGTTTTAAGAATATTATATAAAGATATTATTTGCAGGCTATGTGAAAAAGAAATAAACTTTAATCAAATGAATGATTTTCATAGACATTTTTTTCTGCAACATTGGGAAGATGTAGCAAAAATTCTTCAATATGATGAAATAAGACTTTATAATCCATCTCTCCCTGTTGCAATTTATAAATGTTTGTTTTGTAAGCAATTCTTTAAGATATCAAATCCGGAAAATCCAAATAGTTTTATAGAATTCCATATAAAGAATAGGTGTGAATCTGCGAAAAATAATCGTAGTAATTTACCTGTTGAAAAATGTTATGTAAAAGTTGTTGATATTGACACAATAAAAAAGAACGTTTACCCAAAACTAACAAAACTTTATATATGTAAAATATGCAATAAAATTCCAAGAAACAAGGATTCGAAAGAGAGCAATTTAAAGGCTATATTAAACCATTTTTATAATAATCACTTGGATGAATTGTTTTATTATAAATGAATTTTTTTGGAAAGTGAGAAATAATAAAATATGTCCTTAGATCCAATAAATTTAACTAATAATATCAGAGATGGCTATCTAAGATACTTGATAAGTTCATTAAAATTAAAAGATCCTTTATTAAAAAATTCTTTTTATGAGGAAATCAGGAAATTTGGATATACCAACGGGCCAATTCTTGAAGCTACTCCACCATTTAAAGAAGGATGCAAATTAAATTACTTAGTAAAAGAAGGATTACTAAATAGTATTTTTGAAAAATTCATTTATGAGGCATTGCCATATTTAAAAAATAAGAATCTATATCTTCATCAGGAAGAGTCCTTAAGAAAAATAATAAATGGTAGAAATTTAATTATTTCAGCTGGTACGGGTAGTGGTAAAACTGAATGTTTTTTAATCCCAATATATAATTATTTGATAAATAAGTTTGAAAAAGGAGAGTTATCTCCAGGAGTAAATGCTTTGCTCCTTTATCCAATGAATGCACTTGCAAATGATCAGCTAAACAGACTAAGAGTATTATCAAAAATTATAGAAAAGAACGTACCAGAGTTAAGAATAACCTTTGGTCGGTATGTAGGAGATACGGAAGAAGAACAATCTAAAGCCCTAGAGACATTTAAGGTAATGCATCCTGGCGAAGAACCTGTAAAAAGTGAAATCTTATCACGAGAAGAAATGCGCAATAGTCCTCCGAATATATTGATAACAAATTATGCTATGCTCGAGTATCTATTATTAAGGCCAAAGGATTCCCCGTTCTTTGATGGAGAATTTGCAAAATTCTGGAAATTCCTGGTTTTGGATGAAGCTCATGTTTATAGTGGTGCAACAGGTATAGAGATTGCAATGCTTATAAGAAGGTTAAAGGATAGAGTTTGTAATAATATAGCAGGAGATCTTAGTTGCATTGCAACTAGTGCAACATTAGTAAAGAGAACAAAAGAATTTAATAAAATTGCAGATTTTGCAAATAAACTATTTGGTGAAAAATTTGAATGGGATGATAACGATGGAAAAAAACAGGATGTAGTCATTAGCTCAAGAATGAATTTAGTATTTATGGAATCACCCGTGAACTATCCTTTAGAACTTTACAAAGATTTAGATATTCTTATTTCAAATAAAGGGAAAGAACTCACTGAAGAAAAAGTGATAGATGTCTTTAAAAAGCATAAGGTATCCAGTAATTCTCTAGGGAATATCTTAGATCGAGGCAAGGGTATAAAACATTTTTTATATAATTTACTTAAATCAGATTCAAATATTTTTAGAATTAAAGATATTTTAGATGAAGGTCCCAAAGATCTTATTTATGTTGTTAAACAATTTGGTAACATACTAACTCAAGATAATAATTTTACCAAATTATTATCTCAGATTATAAGTTTAATAAATGTAGCAGTTTGGGCACGCCCTAATGATGAATCATCCCATTCAAATTCAGCGAGATACCATCTTTTTGTAAGAGCAACAGAAGGGGTATTTGCAAGCTTTTATCCTGAACCAAAAATCTATTTAAATAGAAAAAAAATGACTGAAGATGGATTTCCTATTTTTGAAATTGCTACATGCAGAAGATGTGGGCAGGAGTATATAGTTGGGAATATTATTGATGATAAACTTCATCATACAACTTATGAAATAGATACCCAAATAAAAAATAGATATTTTATTCTTGAACCAAAGAAGAATTATGAATGGTTCGATGATGAAGACCAGGAAGTCGCGCTACCGTTAGAAGGAACTAACCTAAAGAATGAATGGAAACTCTGCATAAAGTGTGGAAGTATTTGGGAGTCAAATTCTTTAGAAATAGCAGAATGTCCACATGGGAATCATTCAATAAGATATTTAAAAGAAGTAACTCCTGAAGGTGATACCTTAAATAAATGTTTTGCCTGCGGGCTAAGGTCAGAGGGAATAGTCAGGGAATTTGTTTTTCAAAAAGATGCTCCAACAGCAGGCAAGATGCTGCTTTTTTTGCACCCTATATGGATTTTACTTATAAAAGGATTTTGTTTAGGAGATTATTTATCGAGGCGCTACAAAGAGCTGGAAATTCAATAGACTATAGATTGAATTCACTTTGCAAGGATATAAAGGATATATGTGAAGAATTTAATATCTTTAACGGATCTTCAGATGATCGGGAAAAAACTATTGAAGTCTGGAACTGGATAATTCAGGAATTTTGTGGTTTATGGGATAAAAGAAATTCATTAGAAGGTGTAGGTTTGATTAGCTTTGATATTGTTTTTCCGAATCTTTGGAAACCGCCAGTGGAACTTAAAGATTTATTGGGAATAAGTGATGAAGAAATAAGATATTTATATATAATATTATTAGATACTTTAAGATATAATACAGCGGTTACTTTTCCAACTGATGGCCCTGATCCCAAGAATAATTTTTTTTCTCCAAGAAATAGAATTTATAGATTTAGAGGTAATGGATCTGATATAAATAAAGGAATTTATTCATTTGTAAATACTAAAGGCAGGGATAATACAAGGTCAGAGTTTATCCAAAAATTATTAAAAAGACACGGAAAAAATTTTAATATCGAAACCTCTACTAAAATATTGAACCTAATTTGGAATGATCTTAGAGATAATTGGGTTGATAATGGAATATTTTATTATTCAGATTCAAAAGAAGGTGCTTTATATCAACTAGATTATAAATACTGGAAAATTTCGTTAAATGAAAATAAAAAACAACTATTTATTTGTGATAAGTGCGGATTAATATCAGACATAAATTTAAAAAGTATCTGTTTCGTTTATAACTGTGATGGTGCTTTAAAAAAGTTGAATATAGAAGAAAACTTCGACATTGCACATAATCATTATCGTTATTTATATGAGAACTTGAATATAAAAAAATTAATATCGCATGAGCATACTGCACAATTAAATCAAAAATACGCATCAAAAATTCAACAAGATTTTATTAAAGGGAAAATAGATTTATTAAGTTGCTCTACAACTTTTGAGCTTGGAGTAGATCTGGGTGAACTTGAATTAATTTTCTTAAGAAATATTCCGCCTGAACCTTCAAATTATATACAAAGAGCAGGTCGTGCAGGCAGAAGAACTGATAATGTTGGATTTACACTTACATTCGCTCAATTAAGGTCCCATGATTTAGCATTTTTTAAGGAACCTGAAAAAATGGTTGATGGAATTATCAATGCTCCAGTAATAGAACTTTCTAATGATAAAATAATAAGAAGACATTTATATTCCATCGCTTTATCTTATTTTTTTAGAGAATTCCCTCTTTATTATGGTGACTTGAATTCTTTTTTTAACTTTGAATCTGGAGATAGCGCAATATTCAAAATTAAGGATTTTTTAAGAGATAAACCAGATTCTCTTCTTAAATCATTAATAAAGGTATTGCCTGAAAACATGAAAAATACTTTTAGATTAGATTCATGGGATTGGACAAACAATTTAATAGGTGATGACGGAGTATTAACAATAGCAACTGAAAAAATAAATTGTGAGTATGAAGATCTTAAAGTCTTTTATAATGAAAAATCCCAAGCTTTTATTAAC
>JAMCSM010000163.1 GCA_023380915.1 Actinomycetota bacterium
AGCTTATTATAAACTATTGCTCTCACCGGGTCATAAATCCTCGCCACAACAATTGGGACCCTGTATTCTCTTTTAGCTACCAGAGCACCAACAATATTCCTGTTATCTCCCTGGGTTACCGAAGCAAAAGCATCTGCATGATCAATTCCTGCTTTTTCAAGAACTCCTTTATCATATCCAAAGCCTGTTATTTTTTCGCCTTTGAAACTTTTACCAAGCCTTTTAAAGGATTTGGGATCCTGGTCTATGATACTTACCTTGTGCCCGTCAACTGAAAGAAGGTTTGCCAGTTGGGCTCCGACCCTGCCACAACCCATTATTACTATTTGCATTTTTTACCTTTTTTATTTAATAAGGATTAAATTTTTATTTATTTTTATTTAGAATTATTTTTGAACTGGAATTATTCCGGATTAACTTTATTTTAATAATATTATTTTAATTTATTTTTTTAATTATGCATTATTATTAATATAATTAAAAGTCAATAAAGAAAAATTTTTAAGCTGCAATGCCAGGAGTACTTTTAGTATGCCTTTTCATTATCCTTAAAATCCATTTCCTTAGTTCATCAAGAGCAAGCACCGATGGAATAAATGAAATTACCAGCAGCCAGTAATGCCAACTTATAGGAAAATGATTGAACGCATGATTTAAATGGGGTATATAGATAAGCATATTGATTATAATAATTTCACCGAGAATACCCCACAACAACAGCTTGTTTTTAAATATGCCAATTTTAAATACAGAATCATAATTTGTTCTGTTCGTAAAAGCATTTCCTATCTGTGACATTACTATTGAAGCATGATTTACAGTGGTAGCCATCTGATAAACAGCATCATTTGAATAAACTTTTGGGTTTGCACCTATTTCTCTTAATTTTGAAAAATATATTCCATGGTCATTATAAACAAATAAAAACCCGATAAATGCCACTGCTGCTTCTATAGGGCCAAGGAATAAATAAGCTTTCGCCAGGCCTTTACCTGTCAATAATCTTTCATTCCTTGGTCTTGGAGGTCTTTTCATTATTCCGGGTTCAGGTAATTCTGCTGCCAGCGCCAGCGCAGGCAGCATATCAGTCCCAAGATCAATGGCCAGTATCTGCATTACAGTTAATGATAACGGAATATGAAACAATACCATCATAATAAAAGGGACAGCTTCAGGGATATTACTTGCAAGAATATAATGAGTAAATTTCCTCAGATTTTCAAATACTGCCCTGCCTTCTTCTATGGCATTCACAATACTTGCAAAGTTGTCGTCTGTTAAAATCATGTCAGCAGCTTCCCTGGCAACATCTGTACCTGATATTCCCATCGCAATTCCTATATCCGCAGCTTTTAAGGCAGGCGCATCATTTACTCCATCACCAGTCATTGCAACTATATGACCATTAGATTTAAGTGCCAGGGCTATTCTCATTTTGTGCTCGGGAGAAACTCTTGCAAATATTATATTTTCCTGCTTGAGAACTTCTCTAAGTTTTTCGTCGGTCATATTTTCGATGTCTGTCCCTAAATATATTTTTGATTCACCCTTTACTATACCTATTCTTCTGGCAATTGCATCGGCAGTAAGGCCGTAATCACCTGTTATCATTATTATTTTAATTCCAGCGGTAAAACATTCTTTTACCGCAACTTCCACTTCGGGCCTGGGAGGATCTATCATAGCAACAAGACCAAGGAAAATGAGTTCTTTCTCAACATTTTGAATAGTAAAATCTTCTTTTATATTACTCAGGTCAGTATAGGCAAGCGCAAGTACCCGAAGAGCCCTTCTGGCATAATCATCGTTATACTTTAAAATATCATTAAGCATATCCTTTGTTAATTTTTTAACTTCACCATTAATATTTATCCTGCTGCATAATGCGAGCATTTCTTTTGGAGCGCCTTTTACAAATGCAAGCGTGCCCTCAGATGTCTCATGTATTGAGCTCATCCTTTTTCTGCTTGAATCAAAGGGAAGCAAATATATTCTTGGTTCATTATGAAGCTCGGTTTCATAATAAAATCCTGCTTTTTTAGCTACAACAAGTAAGGCTCCTTCTGTTGGATCACCTTTAATTGCCCATTGATTTGTATTTTTGTCAAGATAAAGTCTAGCATTATTGCAGTATGACATTGCACGGGACAACCATTTCATATCTTTAAAAATTTCATTTTCCGGCAGGTTTTTTCCATTGTAAATAAAATTCCCGGAAGGATTATAACCCACTCCTGAAACATCATAACTTAATCCATTTGTCCAGATTTCTCTCACAGTCATTTCATTCTGTGTCAGTGTCCCGGTTTTATCAGTGCAGATAACTGTAGTGCTGCCCAGTGTTTCCACTGATGATAATTTTTTTATTAAGGCATTTCTTTTAGCCATTCGCTGTACACCCATAGCAAGAGCCAGAGTCACTGTTGGAAGCAGGCCTTCCGGTACAAATGCAACAATTATTCCAATTGCAAATACAAACGAAGCAAGAAAACCAAGTTTCACGACTGAAAGTGAAAGGATAAAAAACAATATTCCAATTCCTATTGCAATATATACAAGGAGCTGGCTGGCCTTATTAATTTCTCTTTGAAGCGGGCTTAATTGTTCTTTAACTTTTTGAGTAAGGTTTGCTATTTTTCCAAATTCAGTATTCATCCCTGTCGCATAAACCACCGCCTGGCCGCTTCCGGAAGAAATGCTTGTGCCTGCATAAGCGACATTTGTTAATCTTAAAGGATCGACATTTCTTCCTACAATTGCAGTTGTGCTTTTTCTTTGAGGATCAGATTCTCCTGTAAGAACTGAATTATTAGTTCTTACATCAAACGCCTCGATTATCCTGGCATCAGCTGAAACATTATCGCCTTCACTGAGAACTAGTATATCTCCCGGTACAAGTTCCTTTGATAGAATTTCTTTTATTTCACCACCTCTTAATACTTTTGAATAAGATGGCAGCATTTTTTTTAATGCTTCAAGAGCTTTTTCAGCTCTGTATTCCTGCAGAAAGCTGAAAATCGCATTAATGACTATAACGAGAATTATTGCATATCCAAGCTGAGGCATGTCTACTCTGGGGATAAAGCATAAAAATGCCGCAACCCATAGTATAATTGCAAGTACATGGATAAAATTATCCAGAAATCTTAAAATAAGGGACCTTTTTTTCTTTTCTTTTATTAAATTAAGACCATAAATTTCAAGCCTTTCCCTGGCTTCTTCCTCAGAAAGCCCATTGGGTCCTACTTTTAATTCCTTAAATAGCTGTTCTTTATCCAGTTCATAATAATTCATATTAAAACCATTCTATTCATTCTTACATAAGACAGAAATTATAACCAAATTTTATAGTTTATCAATAAAAATTAATAATATATTTTATGTATAAGCCAATGTTGCAAATTATTAATGATATAAATGTCGCGGGTACTGCCAGTTTCAGCCATCTCCCCCATCCGATCCGCAAGCCTTTCTTTTCCATCGATGTATAAGCAACTACATTTGCAGAAGCACCTATGGGTGTAAAATTCCCACCTATATCAGTTCCAAGAGAAGTAGCCCACAGCATTATGGATAATGCCGGCACACCCGCAAATTTTACAATATCCTGCAGAACATATGCCATGGAAAGAGCAAACGGAACATTATCTATGATACCGCTTGCGAAACCTGAACCCCAGAGCAATGTACTTATAAGACCGATATGGTTTCCGTTAAAAATTCCGGTTATGTGCTCAGCTATATTTTGTACAACTCCTGTGTATTCAAGCCCGCCTACCACAATAAAAAGACCTATAAAAAACAGTAGAACTTCATAATCTATTTTAGTAATTACAATTCTGGATTTTTCAACTCCCAGAATTGCAAGCATAACAAATGCAGGGACTAAAGCTGCAAGCGGTACAGTAAGTGGAATGTGAATAAACTTTTCAATATACATATGAGTAATCAGGAAAATAATTGCAAAGCCAAAAGCACCTAAAGCAATTTTTAATTGTTTAATGTCTTTTATTGCATCATTAGGATTCATATTCTGAAGTTCTGTTTTATCTATGGCTTCTTTTGGTATAATCCCTTTCCTGCTAACCATATAACAATAAAAAAGTGTAATTGCTCCTGCAATTATGGCTACGGGACCATTGTGAAATACAAAATCATTGAAAAAATAACCAAGCTTCAGGCCTAAAATAACGTTCGGGGGATCTCCAACAAGTGTCATGGAACCCCCGATATTTGCCATTATGACCTCAGTTATTATAACCGGGGCCGCTTCTATTTTAAGGATTTTACAAAGTTCAAAAGTCAGTGTGGCAAAAAATAACATAACTGTTATGCTGTCCATAAATCCTGATAAAAATCCGGTTATGATTGGAAATACAATAAATATCCTGGAAGGCGAATACCTCAAAATTTTAGCAGTAACAAGAGCAAGATATGTAAAAAAACCCGCTTCGGACAGAGCACCTACAATTATGAACATCCCGAGCAAAAGCCCAATAGTTTCCCAGCTTATATAACTGATTGCTTTTTCAAGAGTAAAAATTTTGAACAATAGTAAAAATAAGGACCCTATGAATGCAACAACAGTCCTGTTGATTTTTTCCGTGGCAATGGCAATATATGTAAGAAGAAAAATTATAATGGCAACCAAGGATGTGTTCAAATTTTGTGCTCCGATTAATCCATATATTTATAAAAAAATCATTAAAGGACAAAAAAAATTTTTATTCTAAAATATAAAATTCATCAAATTCAATATTTTATTACTAAAGCTAGAATATTCCCACTGAAATCAAATAAAAAAGTGCGCAATTGTATTTCCGGGCATATTAGATTTAAGATTTAAGATTTAAAAGCAGCATTACTCAACTTCCTTTACATTTATAAAATTGGTACTTCCAGGTTTATTTACCAGAACTCCTCCGGTTATAACAATCCTATCCCCGGATTTTAAAAATCCTAATGCCTCTGAAGTTTTAGTGACCGTTTCTATCATTGTGTTGATGTTATCGGTAAAAATTGCTTTAGCGGGTAAAACTCCCCAGGTTAACATTAATTGTCTTACAACCCAGTCATGGGGACTTATCCCAATTATGATACTTTTTGGCCTGTTTTTAGATATTTGCCTGGCAGTACTTCCGGACTTTGTAGAAGTTATAATTGCTTCTGTTCCAAGCACATAGGCAATCTCACATGCAGCAAAACTGATAGCTTCGGTGATCGTGTTTTGCTTAACTTCGAATTTTTTATGCATAATTTCTTTATAATCAATAGCTTCTTCCGTCCTGTTAATAATTCTAACCATCATTTTAAGTGATTCCAGTGGAAAATTTCCAACAGCTGTCTCTCCTGAAAGCATAATTGCATCTGAGCCATCAAATATTGCATTGGCAACATCACTTACTTCCGCTCTTGTCGGCCTGGGATTTCTTATCATCGAATCCAGCATTTGTGTCGCAGTTATTACAGGCTTTCCCGTTCTATTTGATTTTATAATTATTTCTTTCTGGATATTTGGTACATCTTCTTCGGGAAGTTCAACACCAAGGTCACCACGAGCTATCATTATAGAGTCAGCCTGCCTTAATATTGAGTCAAAATTTCTTACTGCTTCATGCTTTTCAATTTTAGCGATGACCATTGCATGGCTGCCCCTTTCCCTGATTATGCTTTTTATTTTCTTTACATCTTCAGCATCCCTTACAAATGATTGTGCTATAAAATCTGCACCAATATCCAGGCCAAAATTCAAAAAATCTATATCTCTTTCTGTAACTGAACTGATACTTAAAGAAAGCCCTGGCAGGTTAATACCTTTATGGGATTTTAAAATTCCGCCTCTAATTACCCTGGCTTCAGCAATTCCTTTTTTCTTCTGGACATTTAAAATCCTGCATTCTATTATTCCGTCATCAATAAAAATCGAATGTTCTTCTTTAACATCCTCCAGGAATTTATTATAATCCACAGGTATCAGTGGTTCATCTTCAACATTATTTTTCAACCTATCCTGGTTTTTTAATTTCCTGTTTTTTATTTTATCATTGATTGTGAATACAATTTTCTGATCTTTTCTCAGCTTTAAATCTTTATCAAGTATACCTATCCTTATTTTCGGTCCCTGTAGGTCAAGCATTATTGCAATATTTGTATTCTTCTTTAATGATATTTCCCTGATTTTTCCGACAATCTCTAAAATTTCATCTTTGCTGCTGTGAGAAGTATTTATTCGTGCAACATCCATACCATTTATAATCAGGCTTTCAAGATGCTTATAAGATTTGGTAGCAGGACCGATTGTGCAGATTATTTTTGTTTTTCTCAAAAGTTATCCTTTTTTAATCTTTATATGCTCCCTTAAGAATTACCAGCATATCTTCTTTTTTTACAGGTTTCCCAGGCTGGTTGTCTATGCAGAATTGCATTGTTGAGAAGGTATCCTGGACAATCTGGTTATAGTCAGCCTCAGAAATTCCGGTTTTTCTGAGAGTTATTCCAGCTCCTACTCTTATTTTAAAATCATGGATCACATTAACAGCTTTTGCTGATGCTTCATTTTTTTTAATATCTTTTAAATTAACTCCAAAAATTTCAATAACCCTGTTAATCTTTTTGTATGCGCTTGGATAGGTATATTTCAGCCATGCTTCAGAGAGGCTTGAAAGTGCGGCACCATGAGCTGCTCCGGTAATACCGCTTATGGAATGACCCATAGAATGTAAAAGTACCACGGCAGCTGCATCTATTGCATATCCTGCATAAATACTTGCAAGAGCCATATTTTCCCTTGCTTTTAGATCTTCGCCATCATCATAAACCAGCGGAAGATTATCTTTTACAAGCTCAATTGCTTTTAATGCAAAGAGATCCGATATTGGATTACTGCTTGTTGAGAGAAATGCTTCAAAAGCATGAAAGAAAACATCCATACCAGTATATGAAGTAACATTTCGGGGAACCAGTTTCATCAGTTCAGGATCTACAATTGAAAAATTTGCATATGTGTCTTTACTGCCATTGCCTGCCTTTTCCTTAGTGACAGGGTTTGTAATCACAAAAAATTTTGTGACAGCAGTTCCTGTTCCGGCAGTAGTGTCAACCGCTACTATTGGAATTGCCTCTTTTATATCACTGGCTTCATGTTCTTTGCAATTAAAAAAATCCCATATCGGTCTTCCGGATTTCACTCCAACAGCTATCGCTTTTGCGGTATCTACACCGCTTCCTCCACCAAGTCCAATTACAAAATCCACATTGTTTGCAACTGCAATTTTTATTCCTTCATCAATGCTTATAGTTGTAGGGTTCAATACGGCTCTATCATAAATTACAGGATTGAATCCTGACTTTTCCAGGATGTCAATTACTCTGTATAAGATAATTCCAAAACCTTTTTTATTGCTGAGTTCATGTGTGGTAACAAGCATTGGATGTTTTCCAATCTTTTTGCATAATTTTCCCAGTTTATTAATTTTTCCAGTTCCAAAATATAATTTAACTTTATTTTCAAATTCAAAATTCAACATTGTTCCTCCTTTTTCTACTCCTGGCTATTCATAAAAAGTATTGATAATTGGATCATCAGCAAGAATGTATCATTTTATTTGCACTATTTTATCCGCAAAATCAAAATTATCTTGTTTTTTTCACTAATGGTTTTGTCAATAATGATATCAGAATTGAAATAAAAAAAAATTAAAAATAATTGAGTATTATTACTTTTCACACATTTATATTATTAAAAAAGGTACTGAAACCACGCAGATTGAGAATTGATTTTTGAAAACCTGTATATTGCATTTTTGTGTGGAGAGAGGTGTGAAATTTCGAACCAATTTTTAAGAGATTTAATAAATCTAAGTAATTATTTATTTAGTAAATTTTATTAATAATTTTTTATTCTTTATATGATTTTATTATTGACATTTAACTACTGCGTGATATTATATAGCGGTAATCAGTAATACTGAGTAGATTGAAGGTAGTAAAAAATGGAAAACTTAACAGAAATGTTTAAAGGTATTTTAGAAGGCTGCGTGCTTGAAATCATTAGTCGTGAAGAAACCTATGGTTATGAGATTACTAAAAAACTAAATGCCCTTGGATTTGAAGATGTCGTTGAAGGAACAGTATACACGATTTTACTACGTCTTGAAAAAAACAAGCTAGTAGATATAGAAAAAAAGCCATCTGAAATCGGTCCGCTAAGGAAGTTCTATAGACTAAATAATGCTGGACAAAGGGAACTTTTATTGTTTTGGGATAGATGGAGTTTTATCTCATTAAAAATTAACGACTTAAAGGAGAATTTTCATGCTAAATAAAATATTTTCAACTTTAAAACTTTGGAAACAAGAAAAAATTGATTATAAAGTTTACAAAAAAAGAATTCAGACTCTGCCAAAAGATTATCAAATTGTTTTTAAAGAAATTGAGGCGTTCATGTGGAATTTTGCATTAGGTTCAGCCGGTAGGGGTATGATGAGTGTCCTTACGGATATACTGGAACTTTTTGAATCAGGAGCGCAAAGGGGCAAAAACGTATTCAACATTGTGGGAGATGACGTCAGCAATTTTTGTGATGGAATTCTTAAAGAAGTTCAAGCCCAAACATGGACGGGTAAAAAGAAAGAAATGCTTAATCAAACTATTCACAGGAAACTTGGAGAGCGAGGAAATTGAATAAGTCACAAAACATAGCTATTTTCACTATCAGACTTAAAAAATACTATAATAAATTCAAAGTGGGAAGAAGGATTCGAACCATTTTTTAAGGGAATTAATTAATTTTAAGAACCTTTTTAACAAAATATGGGGTTAACCCTATAATTAATTTAACACACTTAATTAAATTTGAGTATAATCATAGTTAATCTCTCTCCTAAATGCTTTTAAACCTTTGCTTGATATTTAAACGTTAGAATGTAAAAATTATAGAACTATTTTGTAAATTAATATCCTTTAATATAAATTAAGAATGAGTTACCTTGTAATTAAATGATAAAAAATAAAAGACTAACTCTAATACCATTAATTATTGCATACCCATTTATATTATTTATAATTTTATCCTTACTATTATCCATTTCCTCCTGCATATCAAAAAAAGAAGTATCTTCGGATGAGGCAGGTAATATTAACTACCCAGCATACAGCGGATTTGTAAATGACTATACAAATACACTGTCGGATGAATGGAAAATTAAAACAGAAAACCTAACACAAGAAGTTGAAAGGAAAACTTCATGTGAAATTGCAGTAGCAATAATTGGCAGTCTAAACGGCAGTTCAATAGAAGAATATGCAGCAGGCTTATTTAACAGCTGGGGTGTTGGAAAGAAAGGCAAGGATAATGGTGTGCTTCTTCTTGTATCAATGAAAGACCGCAAATTAAGGATTGAAGTTGGTTACGGGCTTGAAGGCATTATTACAGACCTTGAGGCAAAAGAAATAATAGATAATGTTATTGTACCAAGGTTTAAGGAAAATAATTACAACTCCGGAATATACAATGGTGTTGTAGCTATAGCCAATAAGATATATAAAGAAGAAGGAAAAGCTACAGTTGCATATTCGGATAAAGTACAAACTACGCCCAAAAAAAGTTTTACACAGTCAAAAGCCTTTCCATTTATTATTATTTTAACCACTCTTTCTCCTTTGATATTTATTCTCTTTTCCTTGATATTAATCAGCAGTATTATTGGCGTAGTTGCATTAGCTTATTACATAAAAATTCACAAATGCCCCAAATGCCATAAGTTAGGACTGATTCTAAAGCAGACCATACTTGTAAAGCCAACTTATGATTCTCCCGGGAAGACTGAAATTGAAAAAAGTTGCAGATACTGCGGTTATTATGGAAAAAAGACCTTAGCAATTCCAAAATTATCAAAATATAGCAGTTTAGGAAGCAGCAGCTACAGGAGTTTCTCATCATTTAGCAGTTCACATAGTTCTAGCAACTCACATAGTTTTAGCAGTTTCGGAGGTGGCCATTCAGGTGGTGGTGGAGCAAGCGGACACTGGTAAAATATCTATGCATCTCTAAAAGCCATCTATAATGAATTTGGTTAATCCTCGTGACTGCCCAGAGATGATTCGAACCATAATCAAATTATATATAAATTAGTGTAACTAAGAATCAATAGATATATCAATATGTGGAGGCGGCACCCGGATTCGAACCGGGGATAAAGGTTTTGCAGACCTCTGCCTTACCACTTGGCTATGCCGCCTTATTTATTACAGTTGAAGTGAAAACTTATTATAAAATAAAAAAAAATAAAATAAAAGAAGTCTAAAAACAATACATAGAATCGTACAAAATATATTCAAAGGTTATGGTAAGATTAAAAAACCCCATCAATTTTTGAATTGCAATTTTGGCACGATCCTCCCTTAATCTTATTATCCAGGATAGAAAATCCTGTTCTCTTCAGAACCAGACTTCCGCAATTGCTGCAGAATGTATCTTCACTGCTATTACCAGGTATGTTGCCCCCATAAACATACTTCAATCCGGACTTTTTACCTATATCGACAGCTTTCATTACACTCTTTACATCTGTTGCAGGAATGTCAGATTTATACTGTGGATAATAAGCGCTTATATGCCAGGGAATTTTCTCACTGACTCCTGTAAGAAATTCTGCTGTTCTCTTAAGCTCTTCTTCCGAATCGTTTAGTGTTGGAATAAGAAGAGTTGTCACTTCAATCCAGATACCCATTTCATACATTAGCCCTATATTATTAAGAACCGGAGCAAGCCTTCCTCCAACCTTTTCTCTATAAAAATCTTCCGAAAAACTTTTCAGGTCAATATTTGCAGCATCAAGATAAGGTTTTATCATATCCAGGCATTCTTTTGTCATAAAACCATTGGTCACAAAAACATTTTTCAAACCTTCTTCCCGGGCAATTTTTGCAGTATCATAAGCAAGTTCAAAATATATGGTTGGCTCGGTATAAGTATAAGAAATGCTCTTACAATTATATTTCAAAGCATCACTTACAAGTTTTTCGGATTTAATTTCTTTTCCTTCAATCCTGTCATGATCACAGGGTGACTGAGATATCTGCCAATTCTGGCAGAAGAAACACTTAAAATTACATCCCGGAGTAGCTATTGAAAGCGATAATGAACCCGGCAGGAAATGGAACAATGGTTTTTTTTCTATAGGATCAACATTTTCAGCAATTATCTTATCATAAACCAAGGTATGCAAGGTTCCTTTGATATTTTTTCGCACACTGCATATACCTTTATCTCCATCTTCGATCACACATCTGTGCGAACAGAGATTACACCTCAACTTTTCATTTTTTAATTTTTTATAAAGATATGCTTCCTTCACAATATCACTCATAAAAAGAAAAAGACCCACAAAAGCAAAATTTTTAATATGGAATATTAATTATGAATATAATTATAAGCCAATATTTTGAGGTTTGCCAATTAATAATTTGTTGCAATATGTTTGGCTGACGATGGATTTATCTGCTATTTATTTATTCAGACATGTATTGACCGCACCTTCATACACGATAAGGCAGCTGGAGATCTTGGATATAAACCTCTTGTTTCAAAAGAAGAAGTTTATATAAAAAAACACCTGAATGGTTTAAGAATCATTTATCCGAGATAAATTAAGTATCAACTTTCTGATTTTTTCATATTGGGATTCTCTTTTATATAATCAACCATCGCCTCTGCATTAGTAATAATCCACCTGATGTCTGCTATAGGGTTTTTAATCTGCTCAAGAAATCTTTTATAATTGTATTTTGAAAGTTCGAATCTTGACACTATTTCTATGAAAGATACAAGCCATTTTACTATTGATTTTTGTTCAACCTGATCCAAAATAATGTCTTTGTATGCCACCTCTTTTATTTTTTCCAGTTCTTCTTCGGCTTTTTTAATCAAATTTACTTCTTTTGTTTTCATAATTTCACCTCGATAGTTTTTTATTTATTTCAGTTATAATTCTTAAGTGATATTGCATTACATTTCAATTTCATTTTTAAATTTTTTTATTCAAAGACCGATTTTATTATCAATAATAGGGCCTTGTCTTCTGCAAGCCCTATTATTTGGAAGGAGTGTATGAAAAAAATCATTTATACCGATAAAGTACAAATCGGTTTGTATTAATATTAAAATAATTATTCATAAAAATCAAGTATTTTTTAATTATTTTTTTAAAATAATTCATATTAATTATCTTTTTTACTCTTTTCACTCATCTCTTCAAACATATTCTTGCTTTTTTCAGCAAATTTTTTTGTTTTATCAACCATCCCAGACATTTCTTCTTTACTTTTCTTTATGAATTCTTCACCTTTATTTTTTATCTCTTCCCTCATCTCCTTCCCCGATTTAGGCGCCATCATCATCCCAATGACATAACCTATAAATAATCCTGATAATAGTGAAATAAAAATACCCATACTTTTTTTATTTTCCATGCACATTTTATTATCTCCTTAATCATTTAATTAAGCAAAACGTTTTGTATATTAATATTAATATAATAACACTACAAAATCAAGGATTTTTAATCTCTGGTTCCTATGTAGAAAAGTGAGTGTATTGTTCATAGAAGTGTTGAATGGAACCCTCCAATTGAATTGATTAAGAATAAATATTTTCAACTGAGGGTTTAATTCATTTTTTTAATGATAAAGATTATAATTTTTACGTAACACTCATTATGAAATAATTTAGATCAATAGTTTTTGTCAGAACTGTAAAACTAAAATATTTAATTGCTTTCAGTTAATGATTTTTATGGATAAGGTTAATATGGTTAAAAAACTTCCCCATATTATAAAAAAAACCATTAAAAAACTCCTCCGCCCTATTTGTTACTCATACACTGGATATAAAGTATTTGATTTTATTAATAGGCTAACCGGATATAAAAAAGAAAGGCAAAAGTTTTTTAGTTCATTGGGGTATTACCCTAATTTAAAAAATCCACAGAGTTTTAATGAAAAAGTCATATGGAAAAAAATATATGATCGAAATCCTTTACTTCCAATTGTTTCTGATAAATACAAGGTAAGAGAGTATTTAAAAGAAGTCTTGGGAGAAAAAGAGGCTGAAAAGATTTTAATTCCACTTCTTTATGTAACCAATAACCCCGAAAATATTCCTTTCGATACTCTTCAAGAAGAGTATATTATCAAGCCGAACCATGCAAGTGGAATGATTCTTCTTGCAGAAAATATAGAAAAGCAAAAAAGATATACCATCATAGATGACCACAAAACCACCATACTTTCTGACTGCAATCAAACAAGAAGCAAGATTATAAAGATCTGCAAAAGGTGGATTTCAATGCCTTATGGTTTTAGTTCAAATGAATGGGCATATCAGAAGATAAAACGAAAAATAGTAATAGAAAAACTTTTACGCGATAATTGTGGAAAAATTCCTGCTGATTATAAGTTTCATATGTTTTATGGAAAATGTAAATTTATATATGTATGCTCAGGGCGTTATGGTAATTTCACATTGACATATTATGATACAAACTGGAATTCATTAAATGTTTCATATGACAAACCTATAAAACCAACAAAAAAGCCGGATGTTTTAGATAAGATGATACTCATTTCAGAAAAGCTAAGTAAAGATTTTGATTATGTAAGAATAGATTTATATATTACAGATAATAATATTTACTTCGGTGAAATTACACAATACCCTGATTCTGGACATCGCAAATTTACCCCAACAGAATTTGATTTTAAGCTTGGTAAATATTGGAAGATAAAATAATTGGCAATTATATGGTGTCCCATTGTTTACAAAATTGGAACCAAATTTTAAAAGAGATTATGAAATTAAAAGAATTAGGAAAATAAAGAGGTATACCAAAAAAGTTTATTTTGTTTTAGATTCTTCTTAATCCTGCTTTTTCATCTACTTAAGTATCTGATTTGTGAAGTTTAAATTAAATTAATATATTATAAATAATATAATACTTATATTGATTATTGTATTTACAAACATAATATTATTTGTTATAATACAAAACTATATAATGGTTAAGGATGCTTTTTTTTAAAAACTGGATTGAAGCTTGTATTAAAAGAGATTTAATATGTTATGGAATATAAGAAAATTTATGGAAAATATCTACTTTAAGATTGCTTATGGAGAAAAGGGTGCTACTGCTGTTGAATATGGATTAATTGTAGCACTTATAGCAGTATCAATCGTACTCTCGGTAACAGCTTTTGGCGGTGGCCTTAATGGAGCATTCCATAATATTGTAGCCAAAGTCGTTGATGCTATAGGTTAAAAAATATCTCTATTC
>JAMCSM010000164.1 GCA_023380915.1 Actinomycetota bacterium
AATACTCTTTCCGGATACGGCTACTTTCTTACCTTCGCTCAAATCGTCAATGATAATTAGTCTATGCCCCTTTCTCTCAAGTAATTCAGCAACCACGCTTCCAATGTAGCCGGCACCGCCGGTTATCAATATAGTATTTGTCTCATCCATTGTATTCATATTTCATGTTATTTCTTAATAAAAAGAAAAACGCTTTTAGTTTTTGTTTTGATTTTTCATTATTTGCAGGATACAATATAAACCAAATTATTATCTGGGAAAATATCTGCAGCCTTAGCAGAGCTTTCATAATAGAGCCGTAAATAAATTTGATTGCTTTCAGATATTTTTGCTTGAATACGTCCTGATTGTGTATAAGGTATAATCTTTCTTACCTGAAACACTTCCAATATGATGTATCCGTATTTCTGGGCAGTACATGATTTTTAAATTCCGATTTGCTACTCTTTTGCAGAGATCCAGTTCTTCAAAAAACATAAAGTAATCTTTATCAAAACCGCCGATTTCTTTAAATAGCTCAGCCCTGATAAAAATTGCTGCACCCAGTATCCAGTTTACTTTTAGATTATCACCTTTTTTAATCCTTGTTAACAGCGATATTAAAAACCCTTCTATAAATATTCCAATGCCAAACAAGTTAAACAGCTCAAAAAAAATATTTGGCGAAAAGCCTGCAGAGAAATCAAAAAAAGATCCTCTTATTTGCTGCCTGGGTCCTATTATCCCGATCGACTTATCATTTTCAAATTCTTTAATTACCCGGGAAAATATTTCTTCTTGAATTATCGTATCAGGATTTAGAAAGCAAATATAATCACCGGAAGCTTTTGAAAAACCGTAATTACAGCCTTTGCCAAATCCTGTATTTTCGTCAAGGTAATAAAATTTAATTCTCTCATCGACAAGTTTTCTTTCTACTGCAGGTAAGTTTTTATCAGGTGAATTATTATCAACAATAATTATCTCAAATGTAATTCTGTCGCTGTAGCGAATCTTTTCAAGAAGACTTGTGACACAATTATAAATTTCTTTAGCCAGATTATAATTAATAATTATGAAAGAAAGAGATGCTTCCTTTATGGGAGAATCATTGCCGGTTTCATTATTTTCGATATCTGTCTTTTGGATTAGCTGCATAAGATTTAAGAATTAAAAATCTTTATCCGCGAAATTAAATAAAGCCTTTCTTCTTCTATAAGAAAGAACTTCCATGATATGTAAAGGAAGGTTGAGAGGATTAAAACTACAAATACAAACTTGAAGCTTAAACTGCTGATAATAATTGGAAGTACTGATGCGGTTACTAAGCCTATTATATAGATGTAGCTTATTTTAAAGTTAAATTCGAAATGAGCGGAAAGTATCTTCATCGAGAAGGAAAATAATATTATTGCGTCCACTGCCATCCTAATAAGCCATACTAATGCAGCTCCGTTTATTCCATAGAATTTAATGGCAAACCACATCCCGAAGCAGTAAAACGGAAGCTCAATTAAATTTACAATCGCCGTAATATCCGGTCTTCCAATTCCCTGCAGAAAGGTAAACGGGATATATGCTATCCCGTTAAACAAAACTCCTGCTGCCAGCAGTTGTAATATCAATGTACTATGGTCAGCAAATTTTTTCCCCAGCCATAATCCCATTCCCTCATGCGCGAATGTAATAATCAAAAGAACCATAGGGAACAGAAAAATAAAAATATACTTTACAGCTCTGAATGATAATTTCTTTGTAAACTCCGGGTTGCTTATGTAGCTTGCAGAAAATGCTGGGAATAATACGCCGATTAATGCCCCCGGTATTAGCAATAATTTCGTAACCGCCTCGTATGGAGTGGCATAATATGCTATAGCGGTTGCCGAGACAAGTGCACCAATTAAAAATCTATCCAGGTAAACAAGCAGAGGTACAATAATATTTGATACCGTCATCCAGCCGCTTAGTTTTAAAATGGGCTTAACAAGGCGCGTTTCAAACTTTAACTTACTTCTTAACTTTTTATTTAATTGAAAGCATTGGAGTAAGTAAAGTATCCATACTATTATTCTTACCAATAAAAGAAAAAATACTATCCAGAATAAGCTGTTTGTAAATATCAGGCAAAGCAACGGGACAAAGAACATTGAGACTCCCAGAAACGTCCGTATAATATTGATAACACCGAACTTCTGATAAGCTTCTAACATGCCTCTAATACCGGCAGTAGTAGTAACTACCGGGATTGAAAGCGCCAGGACATAAAAAGTCTTTAGCGTGTCTTTCTGCAGCGACTTCGAAATTTTAAAAATATTATAAACAAATTCCGGCGTAAGAAATAACAAGATAATTGTTCCAAGGAAGCTAATAGCGAGCATCAAATAGAATGAGGTCCAGAATATTCCAGGTATTTCTTTATCCTCGCTTGTCCCGATCTTCTCAGCAATTATTTTCGTAAGCGCTCTTCCAATGCCAAAGTCAAAGAAGCTGAAGTATCCAATAATAACCCATGCAAGATTTAATATCCCGAACTTTTCAGTCCCCATACCCTTGATCAATAGAGGAATAATTACCATATTCTTTCAGCATTAATTTTACTTGATGAAAGAACCGGACATTTATTTTTTCATTTTCAGCAATAATTTTATTAATCGCGCGAATGAAGTCGAAAATTACCG